>NZ_JBEXHQ010000049.1:0-57834 GCF_040607915.1 Micromonospora sp. NPDC005215
TACAGACCGTCGACGTCCCAGTCCCGGTTGTCCGGGAACTCCGAGATCGCGTCGACCCCACCCGCCACCAACTCCCACAGCTTCTCCGGAGTGTCCACACCCCCCGGATAACGGCAGGCCATCCCGATGATCGCGATCGGCTCGTCGCTGGTGACCCGGGTGGTCGTCGTGGTCTCCGGCGCGGCCTGCGGGCCGAGCCGCGCGACCAGCTGCCCGACCAGGGCGGCCGGCGTCGGGTAGTCGAAGATCAGCGTCGCCGGCAACCGCAGGCCGGTCGCTGTCGCCAGCCGGTTACGCAACTCGACGGCGGTCAGCGAGTCGAACCCCAGCTCCTTGAACGCCCGCGTCGGGTCCACACCGTCCACCGAGGTGTGCCCTAGGATGACCGCGACCTGCGCGCTGACCAGGTCGAGCAGCGCCTCCGGCGAGGCCGGGATGGTGCTGCCGCTCGCGGCCACCGGTGCCTGCACACGCCGCCGGGGCACCCGTACGAGGCCGCCGAGCAGTGCCGGCAGCGTGCCGCCCGCGGCCCGTGCCCGCAGCGCCGCCCGGTCCAGGCGAGCCGCCACCACGAGTTCCGCCGGGCCGGCCAGCGCCGCGTCGAACAGGGCCAGACCAGCCTCACTCTCCATCGGCGCGACGCCGTTGCGGCTCATCCGCCCGATGTCGTCACCGGTCAGGTGCCCGGTCATCCCGCTGGCCGTGTCCCACAGGCCCCAGGCGATGCTGGTCGCCGGCAGTCCGGCTGCCCGCCGGTGCCGGGCCAGGCCGTCGAGATAGCCGTTGGCGGCCGTGTAGTTGCCCTGCCCCGCGCTCCCGAGCGTGGCCATCACGGAGGAGAAGAACACGAGGTGTACGTCGGTGAGCCGGTGCAGGTGCCACGCGGCGTCGGCCTTGGGCCGCCAGGCGGCGTCCAGGCTCTCGTCGGTGAGGTTGGCGATCGTCGCGTCACTCAGCGTGCCGGCCGTGTGCACCACAGCGGTCAGCGGCGGCGCGATGCCGGCGATCAGGTCGGCGAGCGCTTCCGGGTCGCTGGTGTCGCAGGCGACGACGGTGCCGATCTCGGCGAGTCGGTCGGCGCCGGGCGCGTCCGGCCCGCTGCGGCTGGCGAGCACGAGATGGCGGTAGCCGCGATCGAAGAGGTGCCGGGCGACGAGCGTACCGAGCGTGCCGGTGCCGCCCGTGATCAGAATCGTGCCGTCCGGATCGAAGGGTAGCGGCGCCGCCGGCACGGTGGCCGCCGGGACGAGCCGCGGCACGTAGCCACGGCCGTCGCGCAGCGCCAGCTGCGGCTCGCCCGAGGCGAGCGCGCCGGACACCGCCGCCCGGCTCCCCGCCGCGTCGTCGATGTCCAGCAGCACCACCCGGTCGGGCTCCTCGACCTGCGCGGTCCGCACCAGACCCCAGACGGCGGCGGCCGCCGGGTCCACGTCGTCCGCGGTGGCGACGGCGACACCCTTGCGGGTCACCACCAGCAACCGGGCGGCAGGGTCCGCTTCGGCGGCCAGCCAGTCACGCAGCCGACCCAGCACGTCGCGTACCCGGGCAACAGCCGATTCGGGCCCGCCGTCCGACGCGGCTGACGGCAGGTCGACGACCTCCGCGCCGAGCGCCGCGGCCAATTCCGGGTCACCGGCCACCGCCCAGCTGCCGGTCGCCGGGCTACCGGTGGGAACCGGTATCCAGGTCGTCTCGTACAGGGCGGTGTCCGGGGTCGCGGCGGTGGTCAGCGCCTGCGCGTCGACCGGGCGCAACGCCACCGCGTCGACGGCCGCGATCGGTTCACCCTCCGGGCCGGTGAGCAGCAGCTCGACCGAGTCCCGGCCGGCCGGCCGCACCCGCAGTCGCGCCGACGCCGCGGCTGTCGCGTACAGCCGCAGGCCGGTCCAGCTGAACGGCAGCCGGGGCCGGTCGGCGTCGCCGGCCGGGCCGAGGACGAGCGCCGCGTGCAGCGCCGCGTCGAGCAGCGCCGGGTGCAGACCGAACTCGGTCGCCTCGGCCTGCTGCTCGAGGGGCAGGGCCAGTTCGGCCCAGACGTCTGTTCCGTCCCGCCAGGCTGCCCGCAGGCCCTGGAACATCGGGCCGTACTCGTAGCCCTGCCCAGCCAGCTCCTGGTAGACCCCGGTGAGGTCGACCGGCTTGGCGGTCGCCGGCCGGGTGATCGCGGACGGTGCGCCGCCTACCGTGGCCAGCCGGCCGCTGGCGTGCAGCGTCCACTCGTCGCCGTCGTCCGGCCGCGAGTGGATCCGCAGCGGGCGGCTGCCGTCCTCGGCGGGCTCGCCGACCGCCAACTGCAGCATCACGGCCGCGGCCTCCGGCACTGCCAGCGGCGCGTGCAGGGTGAGTTCGTCCAGGCCGTCCAGACCGAACTGGGCGCCGGCGTGCAGGGCCAGTTCGGCGAAGCCGGTCCCGGGCAGGAGGACGGTGCCGAGCACCGCGTGGTCGGCCAGCCAGGGGTGGGTCCGCAGCGACAGCCGGCCGGTGAGCAGCAGGCCGTCGCCGTCGGGCAGCGCGACCAGCGCGCCGAGCATCGGATGGCCGGCCGCGGTCAGTCCGAGCGCGTCCGGCGAGGTGGCCGGGTGCGCCGGGCTCAGCCAGTAGCGCTGCCGCTGGAACTGGTACGTCGGCAGGTCCGGTCGAGGCCCGTCGGCGCGCAGACCCAGCGGCGCCCAGTCCACCCGTACCCCGGAGACGAAGACCTGCCCGAGCGAGCGCAGGAAGCGTTCCCGGCCGCCCTCGTCCCGGCGCAGCGACGGCACCGTCGTCGCGGCCACGGCCGGCTCGGTGTCGTCGATCGTCTCCTGCATGCCGACGGTCAGGACCGGGTGTGGGCTCGCCTCGACGAAGAGTTGGAAACCGTCGGCCAACAGGGTGCGGGTGGCCCGCTCGAACTCGACAGTCTCGCGCAGATTCCGGTACCAGTAGTCGGCGTCCAGCTCCGTGGTGTCCAGGTAGTCGCCGGTGACCGTGGAGCAGAACGGCACCTCGGCGGCCCGCGGTCGCACCGGCGCCAGCACGTCGAGCAGTTCCGCGCGGATCGCCTCCATCTGCGCCGAGTGGGACGCGTAGTCAACAGGCACCCGTCGCGCCCGGACGCCTTCGGCCTCGCACTCGGCCAGCAGCTCGTCCAGGGCGTCGTCGGCGCCGGACACCACTGTGGACGACGGCCCGTTCACAGTGGCGACGCTCAGTCGGCCCGCCCAGCGGCCCAGCCGATCGCGTACCTCCGCTGCGGGCAGCGTCACGGACGCCATTCCGGCGCCGCCGGTCAGTGCGGCGAGCGCCTGGCTGCGCAGGGCCACCACCCGGGCGGCGTCGGCGAGCGAGAGCGCCCCGGCCACGTACGCCGCGGCGATCTCACCCTGGGAGTGGCCGACGACCGCGCCGGGGCGCAGACCGCAGGCACGCCACAGCTCGGCCAGCGACACCATCACGGCGAACAGGGCCGGCTGCACCACGTCCACCCGATCCAGCGAGGGCGCGCCCGGCGCGCCCCGCAGCACGTCTTCCAGATCCCAGTCGGTGTGCTCGCGCAGCGCCTCAGCGCAGGCCCGCAACTGCCTGGCGAAGACGTCCACGGTGTCCAGCAGCTCGACAGCCATGCCGGCCCACTGGCTCCCCTGGCCGGGAAAGACGAAGACCACAGTGGGATCGGCGGCAGCCGCCGGGCCGGTGACCAGAAGCGGGTCGTCGCCCGCGCGGGCCAGTGCGGTCAGTCCGGCGGTCAGGCCGGCCCGGTCGTGGGTGACAAGCACGGCGCGGTGCTCGAAGAGCGCCCGCCCGGTCAGGGCCGTGGCCAGGTCGGCCGGGTTCACCTCCGGGTCGGCGGCGACGAGGTCGCGCAGCCGTCCCGCGTACTCGTGCAGGGCGGCCGGCGTGCGCCCACTCAGCGCCAGCGGTACCGGGCCGTCCGGCGCCGGCGCCGGCGCCGCGGTCTCGTTCGACACCGGCTGTTCGAGGATGACGTGCGCGTTCGTGCCACTGATCCCGAACGAGGACACGGCGGCGCGTCGCGGCCGGTCGGCCGGCCACGCCCGGGCCTCGGTCAGCAGCGCGACCGCACCGGCGGACCAGTCCACGTGCGGGGTGGGCTCGTCCACGTGCAGGGTCCGTGGCTGCACGCCGTGTCGCATCGCCAGCACCATCTTGATGACGCCGCCGACGCCGGCCGCCGCCTGCGCGTGACCGATGTTCGACTTGAGGGACCCCAGCATCAGCGGTTGGTCGGCCGGCCGGTCCCGACCGTAGGTGGCCAGCACCGCCCGCGCCTCGATCGGGTCGCCCAGCGTGGTGCCGGTGCCGTGCGCCTCGACCACATCCACCTCGGAAGGCTGGAGACGGGCGTTGGCCAGCGCCTGCCGGATGACCCGCTCCTGGGCCGGGCCGTTCGGCGCGGTGAGGCCGTTGCTGGCGCCGTCCTGGTTCACCGCGCTGCCGCGCAGCACGGCCAGCACCGGATAGCCGAGCCGTTCCGCCTCGGAGAGCCGGGCCAGCACCAGCATCCCGGCGCCCTCGGCCCAGCCGGTCCCGTCCGCGCCGGCGGCGAACGCCTTGCACCGGCCGTCGGGGGAGAGGCCCCGTTGCCGGCTGAACTCGACGAACATGCCGGGGCTGGCCAGCACTGCCGCGCCGCCGGCCAGGGCCAGGGCGCACTCGCCGTTACGCAGCGCGGTCGCGGCCAGGTGGATCGCGACAAGCGACGACGAGCACGCGGTGTCCACTGTGAGCGCCGGGCCGTGCAGCCCGAGGGTGTAGGCGATCCGCCCGGAGATGACGCTCGTCGTGGTCCCGGTGAGCAGGTACCCGTCCAGCCCGTCCGCCGGGTCGTGCAGCCGGGGGCCGTAGTCCTGGGCGGTGGCGCCGACGAACACGCCGGTCGCGGTGCCGCGCAGCGTGGTCGGGTCGACGCTGGCGCGTTCCAGCGCCTCCCACGAGGTTTCCAGCAGGAGTCGCTGCTGCGGGTCCATGGCGGTCGCCTCGCGCGGGCTGATGCCGAAGAACGCCGCGTCGAACTCGGCCGCCCCGGCCAGGAAGCCGCCCTGGCTCGTGTACGAGCGTCCGGTCGCGTCCGGATCCCGGTCGAAGAGATGCTCCAGATCCCAGTCGCGGTCGGCCGGGAACGCGCCGACCGCGTCGACCTCGTCGGCTACCAGGCCCCACAGCTTCTCCGGCGTGTCCGCGCCGCCCGGGTAGCGGCAGGCCATGCCGACGATCGCGATCGGCTCGTCCAGCGCCGCCGTGTACGCGGCCACGTCCGCGCCGCCATCCCCACCCGCCAGGAGCGTGCCCAGGTGAGCGGCGAGCGCGGCCGGGGTGGGGTGGTCGTAGGTGAGCGTGGACGCCAGCGGCCGGCCGATCTCCCGGCCGACAGCGCTGACCAGCTCGACCGCGGTCATCGAGTCGAAGCCGAGGCTCTTGAAGGTCTCGCCGGCCGGGACCGCGTCGGCCGAGCGGTGACCGAGGACGACGGCGACCGCGGACCGCACAGTGCCGAGCAGGTCCGCGACGGGCGCCGCCGGGGGTGCCGGCGGTGTGCCGACAGCGGGCTCGGCGCCGAGCCAGTGCCGTTCCCGCTGGAAGGCGTAGGTCGGCAGCGGAACCGGGACGGGCCGGTACGGCGCGAGCAGCGTGGCCCAGTCCACCGCCACGCCGTGCGTGAACAGTTGCCCGAGAGCCGTCACGAAAGCGGGCTCCGCCTGGCGGTCGCGACGCTGGGCCGGAACGAGCACCGCCTCCTCGGGCGCGAGGCAGTCGCGGACCAGCGGGATCAGCGTCGCGTCCGGTCCCACCTCGAGGTATCCGGTCGCGCCGGAGGCGGCGGCGGCGCGCACGCCGTCGGCGAAGCGGACGGCGGCGCGGATGTGCCGCACCCAGTACTCGGGGTCGCGCAGTTCCGGTCCGGCCGGCGCGCCGGTCAGGTTGGACACCACCGGCAGCTCGGGTTCGCGGTAGGTCAGCTGCTGTGCCACCTCCCGGAACCGGTCCAGGATCGGCTCCATGTGCGGCGAGTGGAAGGCGTGACTCACCCGCAGCCGGCGGGTCTTGCGGCCACGATCCCGCCAGGCCGCCTCGATCATCAGCACTGTCGCGGCGTCGCCGGAGACGACCACCGAGTCGGGACCGTTCACCGCGGCGATGTCGACAGGCCCGGCAAGGGTGGCGCGGACCTCGTCCTCGGTGGCTTGCAGGGCGACCATCGCGCCGCCCGACTGGGCCTCCTGCATGAGCCGGCCGCGCGCGGCCACCAGGGTGCAGGCGTCGGGCAGGTCGAGGACGCCGGCCACGTGCGCCGCCGCCAACTCGCCGATGGAGTGGCCGAGCAGCACGTCGGCGGTGACGCCGAGAGAGGCGAACAGCCGGTACAGGGCCACCTCGTAGGCGAACAGGGCCGGCTGGGTCCAGGCGGTCGAGTCGAGCAGGCCCCCTCTGGTGCTCTCCCGGGCGAACATCACCTCGCGCAGCGGGCGGTCCAG
Source organism: Micromonospora sp. NPDC005215 (assembly GCF_040607915.1). Taxonomy (NCBI): domain Bacteria; kingdom Bacillati; phylum Actinomycetota; class Actinomycetes; order Micromonosporales; family Micromonosporaceae; genus Micromonospora; species Micromonospora sp. NPDC005215. The sequence goes on from NZ_JBEXHQ010000049.1 coordinate 6,474, forward strand.
GTGGCGGTCCAACTCGGCGCAGATCTCGTCCAGGGCCGCCCGGAAGGCCGGCTGCGTCTCGTACAGTTCCCGGCCCATGCCGGGCCGCTGGCTGCCCTGGCCGCTGAACAGCACCGCCAGGCGCGGCTCCGGCGTCACCCGGCCGGTGACCACTCCGGCCGCGGGACCGCCGGCGGCGACCGCGTCCACCGCGGCGCGCAGCTCGTCCGGGTCGGCGCCGACCAGCACGGCGCGACTGTCGAACGCGGTCCTGGTGGTGGCCAGCGAGAAGGCGACGTCGACAGGTACGCCCGGGGACCGTTCGGCCAGTCGCGCCGCCTGGCCGCGCAGCGCCTCCGGGGTCTGTGCCGAGAGCACCCACGGCAGTGCCCCGGTCGCCGCCAGCCGCCGCGGTGCGGCGGCTGGGGCCGGCGCCTCGGTCAGCACCAGGTGGCAGTTGGCGCCGCCCATCCCGAACGAGCTGACGCCCGCGGTGAGTGGCCGGTCCGGGTGTGGCCACGCGCCGTGCTGCCGCTGTACGCGCAGGCGTAGCGCGTCCAGATCGATGTCCGGGTTCGGGGTCTCGTAGTTCAGGCTGGCGGGCAGCTCTCGGTGGCGGATCGCCAGCGCGGCCTTGAGCAGCCCGGCGATGCCGGCGGCACCCTCCAGGTGGCCGACGTTCGTCTTGGCCGAGCCGACAGCGAGCGGCTCGGCGGCCGGACGGGCCCGGCCGAGGACGGCACCGAGCGCTGTCGCCTCGATCGGGTCGCCGCGCCGGGTACCGGTGCCGTGCAGCTCGACGTACTGCACGCTGGCGGGGTCCACCCCGGCCCGCTGGTACGCCCGGCGCAGCATCGCGGCCTGCGCGTCGGCGCTCGGCACGGTCAGGCTGGGGGTGGCGCCGTCGTTGTTGAGCGCGCCGCCGGCGATGACACAGGTGATCGGGTCGCCGTCGCGGATCGCGAGGTCCAGCGGCTTGAGGACGACCATGCCGCCGCCCTCGCCGCGCACGTACCCGTTGGCGCGCGCGTCGAAGGTGAAGCACCGGCCGTCGGGGGAGAGGCCGCCGAACTTGGCGGTGGTGACGGTGGTCTCGGCGGCCAGGTTCAGGTTCACGCCGCCGGCCAGGGCCAGGTCGGCTTCGCCGCGGCGCAGCGCCTCGCAGGCGAGGTGGACGGCGGCCAGCGCCGATGACTGGGCGGTGTCCACCGTCAGGCTCGGGCCCCGCAGGCCGAGGACGTACGAGATGCGGTTGGCGATGACGCTGCGGTGCAGGCCGGTGATGGTGTGCGTGCCGATCGCCTCGATGCCCGCCCGGTAGGTCAGGGTGGCGTAGTCCTGTGCCATCGCGCCGATGAACACGCCGGTCTCGCCGCCGCGCAGCCGGTCCGGGACGATCCGGGCGTCCTCCAGCGCCTCCCAGGCCAGTTCGAGCATGAGCCGCTGCTGCGGGTCCATCTCCGCGGCTTCCCGAGGGGAGATGCCGAAGAAGCCGGCGTCGAATCCGTCCACCCGGTCGAGGAAGCCGCCGAACCCGGCGCCCGGGTTGCCCGCCGCCTCCGCGTGCCGTCCGGTGAATCCGGACGAGCCACGCCGGTCGGCCGGCAGTTCGGTGATGGCGCTCGTGCCGGTACGCAGCAGGTGCCAGAAGGCGTCGGGGTCCGGGGCCTGCGGTAGCCGGCACGACAGGCCGACGACGGCGATGGTGCGATCGGTCATGTCAGGTGTCCGTCCTTCGTCGCGGGATGGCCTTAAGCCGGGCGGGTCAGAGCTTCTCCAGGGCGTATCCGGCCTTGAGCCACTTGCTCGACTCGACGGCCAGGCCCACCGCGCGATCACCGCCGGCCATCCGGCGCAGCAGCCGCTCAAGCTGTAGGAACGGCAGCGCGTTGCCGTTGTTGCCGGTCTCGCTGATGCAGGACACCTCGAGCGCGCCGGGCAGGCCGAGCTGGTCGACGATCCGGCTGGTCATCCGCACCGAGAGCTGGGGTGGCAGGAGGTAGTCCACGTCGTCGTCCTGCCAGCCGAGATCGTCGAGTAGCTCGCGAAGGATCTCGCCGGCCATCCGCGGCACCGATTCCTCGATGGCCTTGTAGTCCTCTGTCGCCGCCGGACGGAGCGAGTCCCGGTCGGCCAGCCCGAACCAGTCCAGCACGTGGCCGGGCGCCCGCCCCCGCCCGGTCAGCCGGTTGAGCAGGCGGCGGATCACCACCCGGCCCGGCCCGGGTTCGCTGCTGAGCACGGCGGCGCCGGCCCCGTCGCCGAAGAGCACCACGTTGATCAGCTGGGCGGGTGGCAGGGCGGCCAGGTCAAGGCTCAGGTCGAAGTACTTCGCGCAGACGTCACCGCCGAGCACCAGCGCGGTGCGGTGCCGACCGGTGGTCAGCAGGGCCTGCGCCACGTCCAGTGCCTGCACCGCCCCGGCGCAACCGGTCTGCAGCTGGTAGGTGGGCAGGTCGTTGACGCCCAGCTGATCGGCGACCACGTTGACGGTGGCTGGCATCAGCTGGTCCGGCGTGGCCGTGCTCATCACGATGACGTCGATGTCGTCCGGGGTCAGGTCGGCCGACTTCAACGCCTGTTGGGCGGCCGCGGTGGCCAGCTCGGCCAGGTTCGAGTGGAGCTCACCGCTTGCCAGATCCACGCAGAGGTGCCGCTGGCGGGTGCCGACGAAGACGTCGACCCACTGCTCCCACAGGGTGTCCATGCCGAACCGGCGGGCCAGCGCAGCGTTGTCCACGGCCGGGCCGGGCAGAGCCGCGCCGGCGGACAACAGATAGGTCTCTGGAATACGCACGCTCGTCCCCCTCCTTGGGCGGCCAGCGAACCGGCCGTGCGCCGATGATCCGGAGTGGGGCTAAAGCAGCGCTTAGGAAGGGCTTGGCCGCCCGTGCCTGGACGGAAGAAGGCCCGGGCCGCACCGCGTCCCACGGGGAAGGGACGGGTGCGGCCCGGGCGGCCGGGGCGGGAGGATCAGACGGTCTCGTCGACGAGCGACATGGGGGCGGCCGGATCCGTCGACGGACGCCGACTGGGTGCCTCGACGGACAGGTGCGGCAACATCCGGTCCACCGGTCGGGGCAGCCACCAAGCACCCCGGCCCGCCAGGTGCAGCAGGGCGGGTACGAGCACGTTACGGAGCAGGAACGCGTCGAACAGCACGGCGATGGCCAGGCCGATGCCGAACTCGGCGACCAGCCGCTCGCCGATCAGGGCGAACGAGCAGAACACCAGCACCATGATGACGGCGGCGATGGTGATCACCCGGGTGGTGCCGCGCTGGCCGTTCAGGATCGCTCTGGTCGGGTCACCGGTGTTGGTCCACTCCTCGTGGATGCGGCTGATCAGGAACACCTGGTAATCCATCGACAGCCCGAACAGGATGGCCGTCATGAGCACCGGCAGGGTCGGGTCGATCGGCCCGGCGCCGCCGAATCCGGTCAGGTCGTCCAGCCAGCCCCACTGGAACAGCGCGGTGAGGACCCCGAAGGTGACGCCGACCGCCACCACGTTCATCACCGCCGACATCAGCGCCACGAAGACGCTGCGGAACGCGATAAGCAGCAGGATGGCCCCGAGCGCGATGACCACCGCCAGGAAGAGACCGAAGCTGTCGGTCAACACCTCGGCGAAGTCGTCGAACGTGGCCGTCACCCCGCCGACGTGGGCGCTTACCCCGCTGTTGGCGGTGACGGGCGGCAGGACGTCGTCGCGGAGCCGGTCGATGAGTCGGCTGGTGTCCTCGTCCTGCGGTCCGGTGGTCGGAATGACCTGGATGATGGCCGTCGACTTGTCGGCGCTGCTCACCGGCGGCGCCACCGAGGCAACCCCGGGCGTGCCGCGCAGCGCGTCCTGCAGGGCGGTGAGGGTCGCCGGGGCGACTTCACCCGCCGGGGTGCTGACCGCCACCACGAGCGGCCCGTTGATGCCGACTCCGAAGCCGGCTGACAGCGTGTCGTACGCCTTTCGGGTCGTCCACGACGCAGGGTCGTTGCCCGAGTCGGAGTGGCCCATCCGCATTGCGAAGAACGGTGCGGCAAGCAGCACCACCACGACGGCGACGACGCCGGTGAGCAGCGCCGGATGCCGCCGAGTGAACTCGTTCCACCGGGACGGCTTGCCCTCCACCACGTCAGCCGACTCCGGACCCTCGGCGGCCAGCCGGCGTCGCTCCCGACGGCTGAGGACCCGAAGCTTGAAGAAGCCGAGCAGGGCCGGCAGCAGGGTCACCGCGGCGAAGACGGTGAACAGCACTGTCACCGCGGCCGGCACCGCCATGCCGTCGATCAGCTCGACGCCGATCAGCAGCAGGCCGAGCAGGGCGATGCAGACCGCCAGCCCCGCGAAGAGGACCGCACGGCCGGCCGTGTTCAGCGCGCGGACGACCGAGTCCTCGACTGTCATGCCGGCCTTCAGGTTCTTGCGGTGCCGGGTGACCACGAACAGCGCGTAGTCGACGCCGACACCCAGCCCGACCAGCGCGGCCAGGGTGGTGGCGATGGTGGAGACACCCATCGCGTGGGACAGCAGACCGATGACCCCGGTGGCGGCGCCGAGGGCCAGCACCGCGACGATCAGCGGTACGAGTGTGGCGAGCAGCGAACTGAAGGCCAGGAAGAGCACCACGCCGGCGGCCAGGATGCCCACGATGGTGGGCAGCGACGGCGGTTGCTGCTGGCTCAGCGAGATGCCACGGCCGCCGAGATCGACGCTCAGGCCGTCGGTCTGCGCCTTCTGAGCGGTCTCCACCACGTCCTTGAACAGGGCGACGGGCAGGCCGTCGGCCGGCTCGTCGAACAGCACAGTCGCGTACGCCACGGTGCCGTCCGCGCTGATCTGGGCGGCGCCGGCAGGATCGTACGGGCTCACGACGCCGACGACGTGCTCGGAGGAGCGCACCTCGTCGAGCATCGGGAGGATCCGCGACTGGACCTGCGGGTCGGAGACCGAGCCGGAATCCACCTTCCACACGATCGTGTCCACGTCACCGGACTGTTCGGGGAAGGTCTTGCGCAGCAGGTCGTACGCGTCGGTGGAGTCGGTCCCGGAGGCGTTGAACGAGTCGGAGTAGGCGTTGCCGACGGCGCCACTGACCACGCTCACCCCGACCAGGCCCAGGATCCACAGCAGCAGCACGATCACCCGGTGCTGATAGCACCATCGGGCAAGTGATGTCATGTCCGTTTCCTACGCTTTCAATGTGATGTGTTGTGATGTGGGGTGGTCAGGGTAGGGCCGGCTCGACGGTGGGCAGAGCGGCCTCCGGTTCCGCGGCGGCACGCCGCCTGCGGATCACGGTCACTGTGATGATGAAGCCCGCGGCGGCCAGCACCGCTCCGGCGATGAACGCGGTGGCCATGCCGTCGGCCAGCACGATCCGTTGGACTAGGTCGGGGGCCAGGCCGGGGTGCGGCTCGCGGGCCGCGCTCTGCGACGCGGTGCCGAACACGGCGACCAGTACGGCGAGGCCGAGCGCGCCGCCGCCCCACTGCATCGACTCCAGGAAGCCGGACGCCGCCCCGGCGTCGGACTGCGGCACTCCACTGAGGATCGCCTGGTTCAGTGCGGTGAAGGCGAAGCCCGGGCCCATCCCGAGCAGCACCATCGGCCCGAGGATGCCGGCGGCGTAGGTGCTGTCGACGCTGAGCTGGGTGAGCCACGCCGAGCCGATGATGATCAGCGCGGTGCCGAACAGGATCAGCGGTTTGGCGCCGGTGCGGCGCAGCAGGCCGCTGGCCACCCCGCCGCCGATGAACAGCCCGGCGCACATCGGCAGGAAGGCCAGGCCGGCCCGCAGCGCGCCGTAGCCGAGCACGTTCTGCAGGAAGAGGGTGCTCAGGAAGGATGCGCCGACCAGTGGCGCGGACAGCAGGAGGATGTTGCTGTAGGACCCGGAGCGGTTGCGGTCGCGGAACAGCCGCAGCGGCAGCACCGGCTGCTCGGCCCGGCTCTCGATGAGGACGAAGGCGCTCAGCAGCACGACGCCGCCGACCAGTGCGACAACCGTGGTGCCCGCGGTCCAGCTGGTCGAGGCGGCGTGGATGAAGCCGTAGACCACCGCCGCGATGCCCAGCGTGGAGGTGAGCGCGCCGGCCAGGTCGAAGCGACCGGGGTGGCGGGCGGACTCGTTGACGAACCGCGGGGTGAGCACGACAAGCACCGCGCCGATCGGAACGTTGATGAACAGGACCGATCGCCAGCCCAGCCATGCGGTCAGCACGCCGCCGAGGATCATGCCGAGCACGACGCTGAGCCCGTACGCCGCGGTGACCGCGCCGAGTGCCCGGTCACGGGCCTTGCCCTCGGCGAAGTTGGTGGCGATCAGGGCCAGCGTGCCCGGGGCGGCGAACGCGGCGCCGAGGCCCTGGAGGATGCGGGCGCCCAGGAGCCACTCGTCGGTCTGTGCCACACCGCCGAGCAGGGAGGCCAGCGTGAAGACCACGATGCCGAGGATGAACAGCCGGCGTCGGCCGAGGATGTCGCCGGCCCGGCCGCCGAGCAGCAGCAGGCCGCCGAAGGTGAGGGTGTAGGCGTTCGCCACCCAGGCCAGGTTTGTCGGGCTGAAGTCGAGGTCCTGCTGGATGGTCGGTAGTGCGATGTTCATGGCGTTGCCGTCCAGCGCCACCATCAGTTGACAGGTGACGAGGACGAGCAGAGCGATGCCCGGGTGGGCCAGTGGCCGCGCCTCCGCAGCCGCGCCGCTCGATGTCTGGGCCGGAGCCGACATGCGTACCTCCTAATTGTGTGTGACACTGAACGGGCCGAAGCGTTGGCGCTTAGTGAACGGTGCGTTCACTATAGAGGTGAGTTTCCCCACGACGCAAGCGCCTGGGTCAGCTGTCGAGCACGGCGCGAGCTTCGGATGTGCTGCCGGCCCCGTGACAGACTGGGGAGTGTGCCGATGACTCCAATTTCCGCCACCGACAACGTCGCTCCCGCTCCCGTCAAGCGCCGCCGAGGCGACGTCCTGGTCCGAGCGATCCTGCGGGCGGTCATCGAGCAGCTGGAGACACTGGGCTACGCGAAGCTCAGCGTGGAGGGTGTCGCGGCCGCGGCCGGCACCGGCAAGGCGGCGCTGTACCGCCGCTGGTCGGGCAAGGAGGAGCTGGTGGCCGCGGCCCTGGCCGAGGTGCTGCCGTCGCCCGCCGAGGTGCCACGCACCGGCGACACGCGCGCCGACCTGATCGCGCTGCTGGCCTGCATGCGCGACTCCTTCAGCCAGCACGGCACCGCGTTCCAGGTGGTCAAGGCCGAAGCCGAGGCGGGCGAGGCGCTGCTCGCCGGTGTGGTGCAGCAGCGGGTGGTGCAGCCGTGCACCGAGGGCATCCGGGCACGACTGGCCGAGGCGGCAACCCGGGGTGAGCTTGGTGTCGCCGCCACCCAGCCGATGCTGGCGAACGTTGGCCCGGCCATGTTGATCTACCACACGTTGACCAGGGGCATCGATATCGCCGACGACTACCTGGACCACATCGTCGACGACCTGATCCTGCCCGCGGCCCGCTGACCGGGCCACGGGCAGGAGCCGCCGGTTCAGGCCGCCGGGCCGAACCATGACCGCAGGGCCGCAGCCAGGCCGGGTTCGACCACAGCCGGCGGCGTCCGCGGGTCCGCGGCCCAGGCCACGTAACCGTCGGGGCGCACCAGTAGCGCGTCCACGGCCAGGTCCGCGTCCTGGCCGACGACCCGGTCCACCCGATCCTTCCAACCGTTGGCCAGCTCCGTCACCGCGCCGTCCGCTGTGAAATCGAGCAGCACCGGACGGGCGCCACGCATCAGATCGGCAAGCCGGGTCGTGCCGCGCGCCGACGAGAAACGCACGTCCGGTGCCCAGCGGCCGGTCATCGCGTGCGGTTGCGTGGTGTCCGGCGCCGGGTAGTGCAGGTCCGTTCCCGCCATCACCGCCGTGATCGCGCCGAGTGTGTCCGGGTTGCCGATCAGCTCCCCGAACAGCTCCCGCAACGAGGTGACGTTGGCGCCCGGCGCCATCAGGGCGGCCTGGGCCTGGGTCTGCATCACGACCCGCTCAGCGGCCGGGCGGCGCTCCTGCTGGTAGGTGTCCAGCAGGCCGGGCGGCGCCCAGCCGTGCAGCGCGGCAGCCAGTTTCCAGGCCAGGTTCACGCCGTCCTGCAATCCCAGATTCAGCCCGGGGCCGTTGATCCCGGCATGCACGTGTGCGGCGTCCCCGACCAGGAAGACGCGGCCGGACCGGTACCGCTCGGCCACCCGGCTGTCACCGGCGAGTCGATACAACCGGTGCGGTCCAGGACCGGGTGGCTCGCTCATCGGCACCTCGGCCCCGAGGATGCGGCCCAGGCTCTCGGCGACCTCGGCCACCGTCGCCGGGACGGCCGGGTCGATGTGCGCCCGACCCCATTCCCAGGTCGCCACGATCTGCACACCAGGCTGGAACGAGCCGATCGCGTACGCGCCCCGGTCGTTGCGGTGATAGCCGAACGGGACCCGGCCCAGCTCCGGAGTCTCCAACCAACTGTTGCGCTGGAGGATGTCGTCCGAGCCCTGCTCGCCGCCCAGGACCTCGGCGGGCAGCACGACGTCCGCGCCCCGGGAGATGACATCCTGGTCGCCGTAGTCGGGGAACGGAATTCCGGCACTCTTGCGGATCGTGCTGTGCGCGCCGTCGCAGCCGACCAGGTAGCGGGCGACGATCTCCTGCTCGCCGTCCGGAGACCGGACCCGTACCCGAACCCCGTCGTCGTCCTGGTCGAAGCCGAGCACCTCGTGATCGCGGCGCAGATCCACGCCGAGCTCGGCGGCCCGCTCGCCGAGCCGCTCCTCGAGCACCGGCTGCGGGATACGCAGCAGGTACAACGGGTTGACCGGCAACTCGCGCAGGTCCAGCGGCACCCCGCCGAAGTTGAAGAACGGCGTGGTCACCGGGCCGTCCTGCCCTGCGCTGAGCCGGCCGTACAGGCCGCGCCGGTCGAGCAGTTCGAGCACCCGCCCGACCAATGCCTCGGCGCGGATGGCCCGGCTGCGCTCGGGCAGGCGCTCCAGGACCACCGGCCGCAGCCCGGCCAGCCGTAGCTCACAGGCCAGCATCAGCCCGTTCGGTCCGCCGCCGGCAACGACCACGTCGGCGGTCATCCCGTGCCTCCGGCGGCGGCGCGGGCCTCGGCCAGCAGGAACGGGCTGGCCGCGAGCTCGTAGCCACCGTCGACCGGCATCACCGTCCCGGTCGCGAAGCCGCTGCGCATCAGATACAGGTACGCCTCGGCGGCCTGGGCCGGCTTGCCCAGCTCGCGGGTGAGCAGTTGCCGACGCAGCGCCTTGTACATCACCTCCTGGTTGGGCAGATCGACGCCGCCGGTGGGCACCGGACCCAGCCGCACGGTGTTGACCCGGATCGGGCCGAGTTCGACGGCGAGCGCCCGGCTCAATGACTCGACCGCGGCGGTGACCCCGGACTGCGCCGACGTGCCCGGCGCCGGGCGCACCGAGATGATCCCGGAGGTGAAGGTGATCGACCCGGCCGGCCGGATGACGCCGACCGCGTGCTTCGCCGCCGTGAAGGCACCCCAGTACATGGTGCCGAAGAAGGCCTTCGCCGCGTCGAGGGGAATGTCGGTGATGGGGCGGATCCGGATGTGGTCGCCGGCGGTGTAGGCGAGGTGGTCGAACGCGCCGACCCGGGCGAAGAACTCGCGCACGTCGTACTCGTCCGAAACGTCCACCTGCTCGCCCCGGACGCCTGCGGGCAGGCTCTCCAGCGCCGCGTCGATGCGGGTCTTGGTGCGCGAGGCGACGACCACGGACGCGCCGTCCTCGGCCGCGGTGCGGGCCACCGCCAGCCCGATGCCGGAGGTGCCCCCGATGACGACCACCCGTTGGCCGGTCAGATTCATGCTTATCTCCTCACTTGCGCCCGGCGACGGCCGCCGGGATGGCGGGACGGCCCTCGCCGAGCACCTGGCTCGCGATCGGCGCGAGGAGCGCGAGTTCCTCCTCGCTCAGAGTCAGCTCGGTGGCAGCCGCGTTCTCGGCCAGCCGCTGCGGGCTGCGGGTGCCCGGAATCGGGGCCACGGGGACACCGTGGCGTTCGCCCTGCGCCAGCAGCCAGGCGAGGGCCACCTGGGCGGGGGTCACGCCGTGCCCCGCCGCGATGTCCTGGATCGGCTTGAGCAGGCCGGCGTTGTGCGGCGCGTTCTCGGCCGCGAAGCGGGGAATGGACTGTCGGAAGTCGTTCGGCGCGAGCCCTTCGGTCGAGGTCTGCGCCCCGGTCAGGAAGCCACGACCGAGCGGCGAGTACGGCACCAGGCCGATGCCCAGCTCGGCGCAGACCGGCACCAGTGAGGCCTCGGAGTCCCGGGTGAACAGCGACCACTCGTTCTGCACCGCGGCGAGCGGGTGCACGGCATGCCCGGCACGCACCTGCGCGGCGGTCACGTTGGACAGCCCGATGTGGCCGACCTTGCCCGCCGTCACCAGATCGGCCATCGCGCCGACGGTCTCCTCGATCGGCGTGCCCGGCGCCGGGAAGTGCAGGTAGTACAGGTCGATGTGGTCGATGCCGAGCCGAGACAGGCTCGCGTCGCAAGCCTCGCGGACGTAGGCGGCGTCGCCGCGCATGCCGACCGGGCGCCCGGTCGCCTTGTCCCGTACGGCGCCGAACTTGGTGGCCACGGTGATCGCCGACCGGTCGGTGCCGGCCAGGAACTCACCGAGCAGTTCCTCGTTGTCGCCGATGCCGTACGCGTCGGACGTGTCGAGGAAGGTGACGCCCAACTCCACGGCCCGACCCAGGGTCGCCAGCGACTCGGCGCGGTCGGCGTCGCCGTAGAACTCGCTCATTCCCATACAGCCGAGCCCGAGAGCGGAGACCGTCAGCCCGGTTTTGCCCAACGTGGTGGTGTGCATGTTCGCGTGCCCTTCGACGTGACGTGTCTTTTCGGTCGGCCGCCAGCATCCCGGCATCGGCTAGTGGAGTTCTTAAGCCGTTGTTAGGTGGCCGCCGGTCGATTTGGTCTCGCCTTAGGAACGGCAAAGGTCGGTCGTCGAGCATGTGCGGACCATGGCCGCGGGCCCGACGCTTCCGGCCACCGCACCCTCGAGGAGTGGCCGCATGCCTGATCCCGTGATCGTTGCCGGAGCCGGACCGACCGGCCTGATGCTCGCCACCGAGCTGGGGTTGGCCGGTGTGCCGGTGGTGCTGCTGGAACGCCGCGCCACGGTGCCGACCTGGTCGCAGACCTTCGGCTTCCACCTCAGCTCGCAACAGATGTTCCGGCAGCGAGGCCTCGACAAGTTCGACGGCGCTGGCCGGTTTCCCAGCTTCGACTGGGGCTTTCCCGGCCTGACCAACGCGGAGCCGGAGAAGTTCCCGATCGTCTTCCCGCAGCGGCGGGTGGAGAAACTGCTCGCCGACCGGGTCGCCGAACTCGGCGTGCTGACCCGGCGGGGACACGAGGTGGTCGGTGTCGAGGCCGACGCCGAGGGTGTGACCGTGACCGTGAACGGTCCCGACGGTGAATACTCCGTGCGCGGGAGCTACCTGGTGGGCTGCGACGGCGGCCGGAGTGTGGTGCGCAAGGCGGTCGGCATCGGCTTCCCCGGCACCGAGGCCACGTTGAGCGGCCGCACCGGCGATGTCGAGATCCTCAACGAGGAGTACCGCAACGGCATCGGATCACCGTTCTTCCCGACCGGTCTGGCCGCGACCGTGCAGAACCCGGACGACCCGAGCCTGTCCCGGGCCACGGTGGTGGAGTTCACCGCCGAGCGCCCGCCGGACGAGGTGCCGATCACCGTCGAGGAGTTCGTCGCCGCGTTCGAGCGGGTCTCCGGCATCACCCTCAAGGTCGCCAATTCGCCGTGGTTGACCCGGTTCGGTGACGCGACCCGGCTGGCCGAGCGGTACCGCGAGGGCCGCGTGTTCCTGGCCGGCGACTCGGCGCACATCCACTTCGCCTCGGCCGGCCAGGGCCTCAACACCGGCATCCAGGATGCCGTGAACCTGGGCTGGAAGCTGGCCTCGGTGCTGCGCGGATGGGCGGGCGACGAACTGCTCGACACCTACCAGCAGGAGCGGCTGCCGATCGGCCGGGAGGTGACCGTCTACCCGCAGGTCCAGATGTCACTGCTGCATCCGGCGGACAAGGCTGGACCGCTGCGGGAGTTCATCGCCGCGCTGACCCAGTTCGAGGAGGTGCGGCGCTACCTCATCGACCGGGCCACCGGCACCGGCATCCGCTATCCCATGGTCTACGACGGCGACCCCGCGCCTGAGCATCCCCTGCTGGGCCTGCGCGTGCCCGACCTGCCGCTGGTCACTGAGGATGGCCCGACCAGCCTGGCGGTGCTGCTGCAGTCCGGGCACGGGCTGCTGGTCCTGACCGGGGACGGCACCGCGGCCGAGGTCGCCGCTCCCTGGCGGGACCGCCTGACGCTCGTTCGGGCGACGAGCATCGAGGGCTTCGAGGACGGGGCGCTGCTGGTGCGTCCGGACGGCTACGTCGCGTACGCCGGAAGCGGCGCCGACGACGTGCTGCCGGCCGCGCTCCTGACCTGGTTCGGCCAGCCCGCGGCGGGGAGGGCCGTCTGATGAGCGACGTCCTGCCCGTGGTGGTGGCCGGTGCCGGGCCCACCGGTCTGATGCTCGCCGCCGAACTCGCGCTTGTCGACGTGCCGGTGATCGTACTGGACCGGCTGCCCGAGCCGATGAGCGCGGCCCGCGCGTTCGCCATCCACATGAGTTCGGTGCACATGTTCCACCAGCGCGGCCTCGACCAGTTCGAGGGTGCCCGTACCTTCATGAACTACAACTTCGGCTTTCCCGGCGTGACCGCGCTGGATGCGGCCGATCTGCCGCTGGTGGTGTCGCAGCGCCGGGTGGAGCAGGTGCTCGAGGACCGGGTCGCCGCCCTCGGCGTCCGCATCCGCTACGGCCACGAGTTGGTCGGGCTTGAGCAGGACGATCTCGGTGTCACCGTGCGGGTGCGTGGCGGCGGCGAAGAGTACGACCTGCGGGCCTCGTACCTGGTTGGCTGCGACGGCGGCCGGTCGACGGTGCGGAAGCTGGCCGATTTCGCGTTTCCCGGAACCGACTCCACGGTCTGTGGCCGCACCGGTGACGTCGAGATCCTCGACGAGCGCTACCAGGGCGGGATCGGTCAGCCGATCTATCCGACGGGCCTGGCTGCGGTCATTCCGCACCCGGACGAGCCGGGTATGTGGCGGGCCACCGCCATCGAGTTCGACTCGGACCGGGCCGGTGACGAGGTCCCGGTGACGCTGGAGGAGTTCCAGGCCGCCTTCCACCGCATCACCGGCATCGACCTGAAGATCGGCCGGTACGGATGGTTCACCCGGTTCGGCAACGCCACTCGCCTGGCCGAGCGCTATCGGGACGGTCGGGTTCTGCTGGCCGGCGACGCCGCGCACATTCACTTCCCGTCGGCCGGGCAGGGACTGAACACCGGCATCCAGGACGCCATGAACCTCGGCTGGAAGCTGGCCGCGGCAGTGCGCGGATGGGGCGGCGACGAGCTGCTCGACTCCTACCACCACGAACGCTGGCCGATCGGGCGGGAGGCCTGCGTCTACCCGCAGGTGCAGACCGCGCTCATCCACCCACCGCAGACCGCCCGCCCGTTGCGTGAGTTCATCGGTGCGCTGATGAAGTTCGACGAGGTGAGCCGCTACATCATCGAGCGGGCCACCGGCCTGGGCATCCGCTACCCGATGGCGTACGGCGGCGATCCGGCCCCCGAGCACCCGCTGCTCGGCTACCGGATCCCGGACATCCCGCTGCGTACCGCGGCCGGCGAGACCAGCGTGGCCGTGCTGCTGCGGGACGGTCGCGGGCTGCTGATCGACGCGCGCGGGGGCACCGCGTCACCTGGTTTCGAGGACTGGGCCGACCGGTTGCGGGTGGTCGCCGCGGAGCCCGCCGACGGGCTCGGCGGAGCCCGCGTGCTGGTTCGCCCGGACGGTCACGTCGCGTACGTGGACGTCGACGGCACCGGGGACGAACGGCTGCGCACGGCCGTCACCCACTGGTTCGGCACGGTGGACCCGTCGTCCGCCGCCCCCTCGCCCGCCATGTCAGTAGCCAAGTGATTGAGGAGCGCGACATGACCGAAGCACCAACCGTTCCCGGGCCTGTCCTACAGGCGCCCGCGACACTGGAAGAGCGCATCCGCCGCTGGAGCGTGTACCAGCCGTGGTTGCAGGAGGACCCGGTCACGTACTTCCGGGAGATCCAGGAGCACGCGCCGATCGTGTGGTCCGAGGAGTTGGGCGGCTACTGGATCGTCACGCGCTTCGCCGACATGGAGTGGGTGGCCCGCACCCCGGAGATCTTCTCCTCGAGCGTGCTGTCCATTCCGGCGCACCAGATGTCCGAGCACAAGCAGATCCCGATCCAGTTGGACGGCGACGACCACCGGATGTGGCGGCAGGCGCTCACCGATCTCTTCAACCCGGGCGTGGTCAACCACTTCGACGCCCAACTGCGGGAGGTAATCCGCGAGACGGTGGCGTCGGTGGCGGACAACGGGCGCTGCGAATTCATCGGCGAGGTCGCGTCGAGGCTGCCTGCGGAGGCCTTCCTGATCTTCTTCGGCATCGGCCGCGAGTACCTCAAGCAGATCCGCGAGTACAAGGACTGGCTGCTCCGGGCCATCCGACAGGCCGGCAACGACGACGAGATCAAGGCGGCCAACCGCCCGCTGCTGCAGTTCTTCAGCGACGCCATCGACCGGCGCCGCGTTGAGGGCTACGAGGGGCGCCGGGACGTGCTGAGCCGGCTGCTGCAGACGACCTTCGACGGCCGGCCGCTCACCCAGGCCGAGATGGTCAACGTCGCGTTCACCAACATGCTGGCTGCCTTCGACACCACCACCGCGATGATCAGTGTGGTCTTCACCTACCTCGCCGAGCATCCAGAGGTGCAGGACCTGGTGGTCCAGCACCCCGAGAAGATCCCGGCGGTGGTCGAGGAACTCGTTCGGCACGACCCGATCTCGGCGACCGCGCGGATCGTCACCGAGGACGTCGAGCGGCACGGGGTGCTGATGCGCGCTGGTGACCTGGTGCTGGTGCCCTGGGGGATGTCCGGCATGGACCCACGAGCCTTCAACGACCCGGAGCGGGTCGACTTCGAGCGCACGTCGACGCGCCAACTGGTCTTCGCCATCGGACCGCACCGGTGCATCGGCATGCACGTGGCCCGCCGGGTGCTCAAGCTGGGCGTCGAGGAGTGGCACGCCCGGGTGCCACGTTACCGGGTGACCGACGGCACCAGTCCGCTGCGTCGCTACACCACCGTGCGCGGTGTCTCCAGCCTGGATCTGAGCTGGGACCCGAAGGAGGAGTCATGAGAGTGCGGGTGGACACCGACCTCTGTCAGGGTCACGGCATGTGCGCGGCCCTGGCCCCCGAGGTCTACCGGGTCAACGAGGAGTCCGGGTTCAACCAGATGGGTGAGTTCGAGGCGCCCGACGACGCGCTCGTCGCCGTCGAGCGGGGCGTCGCGGCCTGCCCCGAGCAGGCCATCGACCTCCTCGTCGAGCGGGAGGCGAGACAGTGAGCGACGCCGAATTCGACGCCTTCCGCCGGACGGTCCGTACCGGTTCCGGCGAGATCAGCTATCTGGACGCCGGCTCCGGCCGGCCAGCCCTCTTCGTGCACGGACTGGGCACCAACGCGCACATCTGGCGCAACGTGATCGATCAGCTGCGCGGGGAGCGCCGCTGCATCGCGCTCGATTTGCCGTTGCACGGCCGCAGCCCGGCACTCGCCGGAAAGATGACGCTGCCGGCGCTGGCGGAGGCGGTGGAGGACTTCTGCTCCGCGCTCGACCTGACAGAGATCGACCTGGTCACCAACGACACCGGCGGCGCGGTCGGCCAGATCTTCGTCGCCCGGCACGGGCACCGCCTGCGCACGCTGACCCTGACCAACTGCGAGGCGCACGACAACCTCCCGAACGAGGCCTTCGCCGGCACCGTGGCTCTCGCCCGGGAGGGCAAGCTCGCCCCGCTCGCCGGCCGCATGCTCACCGACTTGGCGATGTCCCGGTCCAGCGGCCGGGGGATCGGCGCGAATTTCGAGCATCCGGATCGGCTCAGCGACGAGACACTGCGCGACTTCCTGGCACCGGTGGCCGGGTCGGCCGAATCGATCCGTCGCTTCGAGGAGCTGCTCGCCTCGCTCGACCCGGCCGACCTGCTCGCCGCCGAGACCGAGCTGCGCAAGCTGAAAACCCCCACGCTGATCGTGTGGGGCACCGCGGACCTGCACTTCGAGCTGAAGTGGGCGTACTGGCTGCGGGACGCCATCCCCGGCGCGACGGACGTGGTGGAGATTGACGGCGGGAAGCTCTTCTTCCCCTACGAGCGTGCCGGCGAGCTGGTGGCGGCCCTGCGCCGGCACTGGAACGGTAACTGACCGACAACGCGACACACCGATCGCCGGGCGCCCTTGGGCACCCGGCGATCGGTGTGTCCACCTCCTCAGGAGCAACGCGTCCATCCGACTCCCGCGTCCGAACAGTTGCATCGGCGGGGCCGTGCTGCCAGGTCCGGGCGCACGTCCCGAGCCGGCCTACGGCCGACACGGTCCAGCGGGGTACGGAAGCAGGGCAGGCGCGTGGGAATTACCGGGGACGGGTCAGCCGGCCGCGAACCCGGGCCGCCCGGAAGGCCAGGTTGATCACCGCGCGCTGCGGTGAGCGCGCCGCGCGCATCCGCAGGACCGACGAGACCGTCCACAGTTGCGTCTCGGCCACGTGGTCGGGTGCGCCGTGCACGTCGTCGTTGGTCAGCACCGAGAGCTGGCGTACGTGCCGGCGCAGGATGTCCCGGTCGGCCGGCGGGATGATCTCGTCCCTGGTGCTGACCGCGGCGGCGACCGGGATGTCCAGGGCGTCGAGCTGGTCGGCGGTCAGAGCCCACGGGCGTAGCCGGTCGGCGAGGCCTTCGACCGGGCTGCCGGTGAGGTGCGCCAGGGTGTCGACAGTGACCCGGGGTAGCGCACCGAACCACTCCCGGTCGGTGAAGAACGCGTTGATCGGCGCTCCCGCCGCCACCACGCCTCGAATCCGATGATCGTCCACGGCGGCGCGTAGCGCCAGGTGCCCGGCGAAGCTCGGCGTGACGGCGTAGGTCCGGCTCACGTCGGCGCCGTCGGCGACGGCGTCCAACAGAGCGGGGATCATCCGCCAGCTCTTCTCGTCGTACGGCGCGGTGTTCTCGCCGACCCCAGGCAGTTCGGCGACCAGCCCGGCCATGCCAAGCCGAGCTGTCTGGCGCAACACCGGTCCCCACTGCTCCTTCACCGTCACGATGCCCGCCATCACCAGTAGCAGCGGCTTCCGGTCGGTGCGCGACAACCCGGCGGTCCAGCAGCGCACGGTGCCACCGTCGTGGGCGACGGCCAGCGGCGCGATCGACGGATGATCCCGGCGCCACCGGTCGAAGGTGTCCACGCAGCGGCGCAGCGCCTCGGCTCGGGCCGGACCGTCGACGAACGGGAAGCGGGCCAGGTTGTAGGCCCGGCAGGCTGACAGCAGGCTCCCGGAGCGCTCGAACCGCTCGCCGGCCCTGATCCAGCCGTCCACCCAGGAGCCCGACCGGTCGCCGTCGTCGTGTTCGATGGCGCTCAGCACGCTGGCGTAGCCGGGGATACGCTGCGCCCGGGCGTGCACGACAACGAACTGCTTCAGCTCGCCCATGTTGTTCACCGGGTGGCCGCCGCAACGGCGTCGGAGACCGGGCTCGGCGCGTAGGCCTCGAGCCCGTCGCGGATCTCGGTGAGCACGTCGGCGGCCTCGGCGCCGTCGATCACCCGATGGTCGAAGGCGAGGCTGAGCCGCATCATCGGGGCGATCGCGAGGCCACCGTCACGCACCACCGGCCGGTCCAGGATGCGACCGACGCCGAGGGTCACCGTGGTGCCCCCGACCGAATGGAAGCCGTCCACCGCCGCGTGTCCGAGTGAGGTCAGCGCGAACGTGCCGAAGGTCCGCGGCCGCCGGGACAGCGGGCGCACCACCCGGCGGAACGCGAACGGCCGCACCGGCCAGGGCAGCCGGTGCAGGGCCCGGACGCCGGCGAACTCCGGCATGACCGCCGGGTCGTTGTCCCGGTAGTGGTCGACCTGCCGCTGCACCTCGTCCAGCCCGCTACGGTCCAGGTCGGGCAGCACCGCGGAGAGCACCACCCGCTTGCCGGCGAGCGTCTTGTCCAGAGTCAGCTTGCCGCTCACCGTGTCGTACCGGCTGATTCGCGGGCGGATCCGGCCCCGGACCGCCGCGTTCGCCTCCGGGTGCCGGGCCAGCACGCCGGCCGCCACCACCAGCAGGTAGCTGACGATCGAGTACCGGCGACCGGCCGCCCGTGCGGTCAGGCGGTGCGCCCGCACCGCGCTCATGTCCACCTCGGTGTCGAGGAAGACCGGCGAGAACTGCCGGATCTCGTCGAGGAAGTGCAGGGTATGCCGCCGCTGCGGCGCGACCGGTCGTACGCTCACGCCGGCACCGCCAGCGCGTAGACGTCGGTGAGACTCTGCGCCTCGAGGAGATTGACGAGCGAGATGCTGCGCCCGGTGGCCCGCTCCAGCGCCGACGCCAGCCAGAGCATGTGGACCGAGTCCCAGCCCGGCACCTCGTCGAAGGAGCGGCCAGCGTCACCCGCGTCGATCGGCAACCCGATCTCGTCGCGGATGAGGGTGACGAGATCGTCGATGCTGTTCATCGGTTACTGCCTCCTTGGCCGTCGTCCAGGTCAATGTGCTCGGGGTGGATGGGCAGGTCGGTCAGGTCGTGCTGGAACACGACGGCGTCGCCATCCGTGCCGATCTCGGCGAATCCGTAGCGCGGCAGGAGGTCGCGTACCGTCCTGTTCTTGGCGGTGGGGCGGTAGCGGCCGAGCACCCTGCGGACTCCGTCGTGCCGCGCGGCTCGCAGCACCGCGGCCAGGCATGCCTGCTCGATGCCGCGGGCGAACACCCGGCAGCTGAGCAGAAAGTTGTCGATGTGGAGACGGTCGCCGTCGCGCCGGGTCAGGATCACCCCGACCAGTCCGTTGTCACCGAACCGGTCGGCCGAGCGGATGGTCAGGATCCGCTGCGCCGGATCGGCGGCGCGAGCCCGCACCTGCGCCGGTTGCAGCCGCTCTGTGGTCAGGTTGAACTGGTTGGTGCGCAGGGTCAGTTGGGACACGCGTGCCAGATCGGCGTCCGTCAGCGAGGCCAGTCGCACCCGAACACCGAGTTCGCGCAGGTAGTCGGCGATCGATTCGAAGGTTTCCAGGAAGTCCGCGCGGGCCAGCTCGTCCCGGTACTGCGCCGGCCGACCCCGGTCCTCGACAGCCAACTCCCGGACGTCGAACCAGCCGTCGCGCAGCAGGGCCGGCACGTGCCCGGCCGGCTCCTCGCTCACCGGTACCACGGTCACCCCGGGCAGCTCCCGCCGTACCAGCCCGCACTCGTAGGGGTTGTCGTCGACGAAGACGAAGCTGTCCACCCCGAGGTTGAGGGTCGTGGACAGCTCACGCAGGTTCTCGTGCTTGGGCCGCCAGTTCGCGACGACTCGGACGAAGTCCTCGCCCCGCAGCGTCATTCCGGGGTGTTCGCGCAGCACGGCATGCACCGGCTCGGGGTCGTTCTTGCTCACTGCGGCCACCAGCACGCCCTGCGAGCCGAGCTGCTTGACCACCGACTGGAAGGCCCGGAACGCCTCGCCGCGGAAACTGTCCCGCACCTCGATGCCCTCCGGGCCGTCGTCGCCGAGGACCCCACCCCAGACCGTGTTGTCCAGGTCGAGCACCAGGCACTTGCGGGTCATACCGGACAGGTGCCGCCCGAGATGGCCAACCTCCTGGGCGTACGCGGCGAGCAGGCCCGGTGCGAGGTGTGCCTTGGCGTAGGTGCTGAGGGCCGGGTCGTACGCCGCGACACCGTCGGAGAGGATCGGATCCAGGTCGAGGCAGATCACCGGAGGGTGCTCGGCGGCGAGCCGCAGCAGCCGGGCGTTGCCCTCGCGCCAGATCGCGCCGAGGGTGGCCCGGGACCGGTGGTCGATGAGCTGGGCGGTGAAGCGCCGGGGCAGCGGCAGCGTGTTCAGCACCAGGGTGCCGGTGTTGGCGCTCGCGAATGTCCGGACCAGGCCGGCCACCACCTCCAGGTGGGCCTGGAAGGCCTGGGCCACCTGGTCGGGGGTCCACGGCACCGGTAAGCGGTCGAAGACCACCTGTGGGTCGAGCACGCAGAGGGTGATGTGCGGCTGCGTGCGATAGAGGCCGCTGTCCGGGTCGCCCAGCTCGAAGACGTAGCTGTCGTGGTCGGTCAGGTGCGGACGCAACAGGATGCCGTGCCGGGCCAGCTCGGCGGTCAACGCCGGAACCAGCATGGCGAGCGTGCCGTGGCCGGTCAACGCCGCGGTAAGGGTCGGGGTACCGGGGTGTTCTCGCAGCACCTCGTCGGGGTCGAGCCGGGCGAGCAACCGGCCGGCCCGCAGCCGGGCGTCCCCGGTGAGCGGCGCGATCAGACGAGCCACGCTTGGGTAGTCGACGGCAAGCCGTCCCGCCTGGTGCAGGTCGAGCAGCGTCTCGGCGCTCACAGTGCCGGTCACCGGGCCTCCGATGTCGTGTAAATCCAATTGCTGGCGATCATCGGCGAGCGTTCTAAAGAACGCCTAATGCGGTCCTTCCGGCCGTCCGGGTTGCCCGGCGTCGGAGTGGCGCTACTGAGTCGGAAGTTAGGGGTCTGCTGGCGGCTTCTGGGGTTAGTTCGACGGCGGCTCGCTCCTACCGTTGGCCCAGTACCTCTCCGCACCGTCGGACGATTTCCGCACCGCCCGAGAGGAATTCGAATAGATGCGATATGAAGTGCTGGGTCCGCTGCGAGTTGTGGACGGTCAGGGTGTGTCGTCGATCAGCGCCAAGAAGGTCGAGACGCTGCTGGCCGTGTTGCTGATACAGGCCGATCAGGTGGTGTCGCAACACGACCTCGTCACCGCGATCTGGGGTGAGAGCCTGCCCCGCCGCGCGTCGGCCGCGATGCACGTCTATGTCTGCCAGTTGCGCCGCTTCCTCAACCGGCCCAAGAACACCGCCATCGTCACGCGTCCACCCGGCTATGTGCTGCACCTCGGAGACGATGTCCTGGACGTGAACGACCTCCAACGGCTCGTTCACGAAGGGCGGACGCTGCGCCGGATCGGCCGACACGCGGAGGCGGCCGAGAAGTTCCGAGCCGGGCTGTCGCTGTGGCGTGGTCCGGCCTTCGACAACCTGCGCGACTGTCACATGATCGACAGGTATGCCACCTGGCTGACCGAGCTGCGCCTGGAGTGTATGGAGCTGTTCAACGACTCCAACCTGGCCATCGGCCGCCACCAGGAGTTGGTCGGCGATCTCTACACCGCGATCGCGCAGTACCCGCTGCGAGAGGCCTTCTATCGTCAGCTGATGCTCGCCCTCTACCGTTCCGAGCGGCGTGCCGACGCGCTGGTCGTCTACCAGCGCGCGTGGGAGACGCTCGACCGCGAGCTTGGTCTGGAGCCGTGCCGGCCGCTGCGCGAGCTGCACCAGGGCATCCTGCGCTCTGACGGGCGACTCGGCACCGCTGGCCCGCGAGCCGAACGGCTCACGACGGCCGGACTGGCGAGCTGAGCTGCTGGTCCAGGATCCGCACCACCGCATCCTTCCCGGCGACCAGGTAGAAGTGGTCGCCGGGAAGTTTGTGCAGGGCGAACGGCCCGGAGGTGTGCTCCGCCCAGGCCTGCGCCTCCTCCTCGGACGTGCGCGGATCGGCGTCGCCGAAGATCGCGGTGATCGGGCAGGTGACTCGTTGGCCCGGGCGGTGCCGGTAGGACTCAATCGCGGTGTAGTCGGCCCGCAGCGCCGGCATCACCATCGCCACCAGTTCCGGGTCGCGCAGCACGGCCGGGTCGGTCCCACCCAGCTCGACGACCTCGGCCAGGACGCCGGCCGCGTCCCGCTGATGGATCCGCTCCTCCCGGTAGCGTGACGGGGCCCGTCGGCCGGAGGCGAACAGATGGGCCGGCGCCGGCCGGCCGGCGTGCTCGAGTCGCAGCGCCACCTCGTACGCCACGATCGCGCCCATGCTGTGCCCGAAGAAGGTGAGCGGCCGGTCGTCCGGCCCTGCCAGCGCCTCGGCGATCTGCTCGGCCAGCGCGCCGATCTCGCTGACCTGCGCTTCCGATCGTCGCTCCTGCCGGCCCGGGTACTGCACCGCGAGCACGTCGAACCGGCCGCTCAGGGTGGCCGAGTAGGGCAGGTAGAAGCTGGCCGCGCCGCCCGCGTGCGGGAAGAGCAGCAGGCGCTCGGTGGCGGCTTTCGGCGCCGGATGGAACCGGCGCAGCCACCGGCCGGGGTCGACCACTGTGCTGGTCATCGCGAACCGTCCCTTCCCATGACGTGAGGCTGACAGGGAAATCGTAGGAAGGTCGCGGACCCGTAACCCACCCCTAGTGACCCCTAGATCGTCCGAACGGCCGAGTCCCTAGTCGCTCCCTTTTCTGGACAAGCCCGTCCGGATCACATAACGTAAACGGGACAAGTATTCCGTTTATCCGTACCTGATCAAGGAGACGGGCGATGCAAAGACCGCAGGGCACTCCCTGGACCGTGGCGGACGTGCCGGACCAGACCGGCAGGGTGGCAGTGGTGACCGGGGCCAGCACCGGTCTCGGCTTCGAGGTGGCGTCCGTCCTGGCCGCGCGCGGAGCCACGCTGGTGCTCGCCTGTCGCAACCGGGAGCGCGCGATGGCGGCCGCGCGGCGGATCACCGAGGCGACGCCGGGCGCACGGGTGAGTATCCAGCAGGTCGACCTCGCCTCGCTGGCATCGCTGACCCAGGCGGCCGAAGAGCTCGGCACCGAGCACGAGTTCATCGATCTGCTGATCAACAATGCCGGTGTGATGGTCCCGCGCCAGGACACCACGGCGGACGGTCACGAGCTGCACCTGGGGGTGAACCACCTCGGCACCTTCGCGCTGACCAGCCTCCTGATCGACCGCCTGCTGCCCACTCCGGGCTCGCGGATCGTGACGGTCAGCAGCGTGGCTCACCGCAATGCCCGGCTCCGGCTGGACGATCTGCAGTCCAGCGCCAACTTCAAGTGGGGCGAGGCGTACGCCCAGTCCAAGCTGGCCAACCTGTTGTTCACCTATGAGTTGCAGCGACGGCTGGCCGCCATCGGCGCGGAGACCATCGCGGTGGCCGCGCATCCGGGCAACGCCGACACCGAGTTGGTCCGAGACTTTCCACTGCAGCAAAAGATCATCGGCAGCCCACTGGTGCGCTGGGCCACGAAATGGCTCTTCCAGCATCCGCCCGAGGGGGCACTGCCCCTGCTGCGAGCCGCCACCGATGCCGCCGTCCGCGGCGGGGAATACTACGGGCCTTCCGGCTTCCGCGAATACACCGGAAGCCCGGTCCTGGTCGAGTCGACCGGTCAGTCGCACGACCTCGACGCCCAGCGGCTGCTCTGGGCGGCGTCGGAGCGACTCTGCGGCGTCTCGTTCGGGCCCGTCGTCGCATGAAGTCGTGCACCCTGCCCGGCGACCGGCCAGGGTGCACCCGCCCTGGCCCGCTCCGGTCAGGCGCCGCCGTTGCGTGGCCGGGCTTGGTGGACGCCGCTGTCGGCGTCATTTCGGACGGGCTGGCCGTGGCATCCGGGGGTCGGGACGTAGGCCGCGTCGGATGATTCCGATGAGGCGGCCACGTGCCTCGGAGTCGACGCCGAAGCGTTCACGGGCCAGGCAACCCTCGAGCAGGGCCTTGATGTCGGCCACGGTGATCTCAGGGCGGACGCCGCCGGCGGTCTGGGCACCGTCGAGCAGGTCGGCCAGCGCGGTGCCGAAGTCGTACGCCGCCGCCGAGGCGGCGGCCTCCACATCGAAGCCGGCGTTGGCCAGCGCCTCAGCCAGCCCGCGGTCGGTCGACCCCTCGGCGACCAGGACCGTGAAGAACTCGAAGAACGCGTCGATCGGCGCCAGCCGTTCGTGCAGTTCGCGCGCGCGGCGCACGAGCTGCTCGGCCCGCTCGTGCACGATCGCCCCGAACAGGGCTTCCTTGGTGGGGAAGTGCCGGCTCACCGTGCCGGTGCCCACCCCGGCTCGGCGGGCGATCTCGGCGACGCTCACCGAGGTGCCCTCGGTGGCGAACGCGGTGATGGCCGCCCGGAGCACCAGCTCGCGGTTGCGTCGGGCGTCGGCTCGCAGCGCCCGAGCGGGTTGCTCCGAGGACGCGGCAGGGCGTTGCATGTCCGGTGACGCCACACCTACCTCCGGTAGCCAGTTGATAGACAAGCGGAACGGACGTCCCCTATCCTACGCGGGCGATCGGCGGTGTCCACGCGCCGCTGGGATCTTGTTGGCACCGCATGACCGACGACGTTCGTCCGGTGCCGATCATCCATCATCAAGCCAGCAACAGGGGTGAGGGGTGGCGTCTTCGATGGCTGGCGGGCGGATATGCCTGCGCGAGCGGGGTGGCCCGCTGACGGAGAGGTCCTCGGTGCAGACGGCGAGCGGGTCGACCGCTCACCGCAGGCAGCATCACCCGGTGGTCGGCGGCACCTCGAAGCCGGCCGCGAGGGGCGGGGTTTTGCTCTCAAGTGGGAGGAGCGTCCCGCTCGACCGCCTCCTCCCGGGCCTGGTCCTGTGTGGAGCGACGATCGGCCGCGCACGTGGGTCCGACGTCATCGGCCGCGACCAACCACGCTCTCTCGCGGGTCATTCCCGGGTCCCGAGGGTAAGACATCGTTCACTTTCCCGAAACATTGTTATCCAGGTTGGGAGGAACGTCCGAATTCTCATCACTAGGTTGACCCGCGGGTAGTGAGATCTAGGTCACTCGATCTGGTCGAGGACATTTCTCCTCGATGATTCGTGGTTACATGGCGCAAAATCAGATTTGCGCTTTGGGAATATGCACCGGGCGAGGCGATCGCCATGATCTTGAGCGCCGCGCGGTGATCGAAGCGCATTGGCGTTGAAAGCGACAGTTGACCCACGGGAGGTGCATCTGGGCGCGACCGGTCTTCGATCTATACACAATTGAACGCGACATCTGCCGCCATCGAACCGACATTTTTCCTGTGTTTCTCGATAGCTGTGGGATGTCTTTCCGTTGAGCCGGTCGGCCCTGGGGGGGTCGGCGGCGTTCGCTGCCTGCGGCGGCGCTGTCTTGGTCGGAAGCACAGAGCCTAACGGGGGCGTTGGATGACTCTGGTCGAACGAACATATCAATGGCGAGCATGCGAGGAACTGCTGAGCGGGGCACTCCGCGGGAACGGCGGAATCGCTCTGATCACCGGCCCGGCCGGGAGCGGTAAGACCAGCCTTTTGCAGGAGTTCGTCGAGCGAGCCGCACGCGCTGGTTGTCAGGTGCTGACCGCCACCGGCTCGCACGGCGAGCAGGAGGTGCCGCTGGGCATCGTGGGCCAGTTGCTCCACCGGGCGGATCTGCCGGAGACGGAAGCGGCCACCGTGACCGACCTGCTTGCCGAGGTGGCCCTGACCTGGTCCACCTCACCGGGCGACACCACGAACCCGGTCGCGATGCACACGCTGCAGCGACTGTGCCTGCCGATTCTCCGGCTCGGCGCCGCGGCGCCGCTGGTCATCGTCGTGGACGACATGCATCTGGCCGATCGCCCGTCGCTGCAGTGCCTGTCCTATCTCGCCCGCCGCGCGCGGCACGCGCGCGTACTGCTGCTGCTCAGCGAGGGAACACGGCGCTACTGGCAGGACCGTTTCCTGCGGGCCGACATGGTCCGCAACCCCAACTGTCGGCAGATTCCCGTACGGCTGCTCAGTCCGGTCGGTGTGGAGGGGGTGTTGCGAGCCACCTCCGCCGCGACCGACGCCTCCTTGGTCGCCGAATGCTCGGTGCTGACCGGGGGCAACCCGTTGCTGCTGCGAGCCCTCATCGAGGACAGCGAAGGCCACTGGGCCGGCGGACGGCCGACACCCGGCGACCGGTTCGCCGACGCGGTCGCCGACTGCCTGTACCGCTGCCAGCCCACCACCAGTGACGTGGCCCGGGCGCTCGCGGTGCTTGGTAACGGGTCGACGGCTCTGCTGGGCCAGATGCTCGGCAGGAGCGCCGAGGAGGTGGTCCACGAGCTCGCGCTCCTGGTCGACGCCGGCCTGGTGGAGGACGGCAGCTACCGGCATCCTTCGTTGCGAGCAGCGGTGCTGGCCGGGATCGAACCACGTGAGTTGGCTCCATTGCATGGCGCGGCCGCCCGAGTGCTGCACGGCGCCGGCTTCCCCCAGGGCGCCGTCGCCGACCACCTTCTCGCCGCGGACCGGGTGACGGAGGCGTGGGCGGCACAGACGCTGTGCGACGAGGCGGTGCGGGCGCTCGGCGAGGGCGATCTCGACCGCACACTCAACTACCTTCGCGCGGCTCAGACGCCGAACGATGACGAGACATACCGGGCCACCGTTGCCGCACTGCTGGCCAGAACCGAGTGGCGCCGCGACCCCGCCCGGGCGCTGCGCTGCCTGCACGGACTGCTGACCGCCGAGGGCGACCTGCGGTCCGTCGTGCGCTGCCGGATGATGGCCGTGCACCTGCTGCTCTGGCACGGCAGGCCCGGTGAGGCGATCGACACGATCAGCGGCCTGTTCGACCGGGACGACCTGGACGAGCAGGCGGTGACGACAGTCGGGATGACCATCCTGTGGCTGTCCTCGCTCTTCCCTGCCGAGGCCAACCGTCTGCATCGCCGATGGGCCGCGCTGATGCGAGCCCGGCCGGATTTGAACACGAAGACGGCGCAGCGGCAGACCGTGGCCTTGCTGCGGCGGTCCGCGAGCCGGGGACCGGACGCCAAGACGATCGAGTTGGCACGTGGACTGCTGGACCGTTCACCGATCACCGACGGCGCCCTGCCGACTCTGTTCACCGCGTTGTCGATCCTGATAGTCGCGGGCCGGACGGACCTGGCCGTGGGGTGGTGCGACCGGCGGCTGGTGGAGGAGCCGGTCAGCCGGACGCCCACCTGGCGGGCGTTGATCCTGGCACTGCGAGCCGAGATCATGCTGCGCCGCGGCGCCGTTGCCGAGGCGCACGCCACGGCGAGGACGGCGCTGTCCACCATCTCACTGGAAGGCTGGGGGGTAGCCCTCGGCGGAGTGTTGGCGACCCTGATCACGGGCTCGACGCTGGCCGGGGACTACGCGGCCGCAGCCGGGTATCTGGAGGTCGCGCTGCCGGCGAGCACCCTGACCACGCCCTTCGGCCTGAAGCACCTCTACGCCCGGGGCACCTTCTATCTGGCAACCGACCAGGTGCAGGCCGCAGTCCGCGACTTCCAGTCGTGCGGCCGGATGGTCAAGGCTTGGCAGTACGACGTGACGGGGGTGGTGCCGTGGCGACTGGGCCTCGCCCAGGCGTACCTCAAGCAGGGGTTTCGACGGCAGTGCCGGGAGCAGGCGAACAAGCAGCTCAGACTGCTCGGCGACCGCTACCCGGAGGTCCGCGGCGCGGCCATGGCGGTGCTCGCCGCGGTCAGCTCACCGGAGCAGCGACTGTCGCTGCTCGAAGAGGCTGCCGAGTTGCTGATGGCGGGCGAGGACCGGGTCACGGCCGCGTGGGCGTGCGCTGAACTCGCTGACGCGCTGCGGGCGGCGGGCCAGCTGAACCGCGCGCGGATGGCTGATCGCACCGCCCGGGAACTCGCCGAGCAGTGCGGTTGCCGGCCATTGCTGGAGCGCCTGAACCGGGCCGAACCGGAGCCGGCCACCAATGGCGCGCGACTGGCGAGCGTCGACGCGTACGGGTCGGAGAGCCTCAGCGATGCCGAGCGGCGGGTCGCCGCACTGGCGGCGTCCGGCTACACCAACCGTGCCGTCGCCGACCAGCTCTACATCACGGTGAGCACGGTTGAACAGCATCTCACCCGGGCGTACCGGAAACTGGGGATCCGGCAGCGCGGGGAATTGGCCGCGGCGCTCGACGACCGGATCGACGAGGGTGTTAACGGCGCCAGCCACGCGGCCGTAGACGTCTGAGCGGCAATTACGGCTGGGCGCCGTCCGGCCACGCTGCCCGACGGCGCCTCGTCACTCTGCCGTTTTGGTCCGCATCGTCCAGCGGAAGATGGGCACGCCGGTCTCGGTGAATTCGTTGATCCGTTCGAAATGCTCCCACCCGTTGTAGAACATGACCTTCACCTTGTGGTCCGTCATGGACACGTGGGTGCTGCGCAGGTCCTCGGGCATGTAGCCGGGGCCACCTTCCAGGCGACATTCCTCGTACAGGGTCTCGGACATGATTCGACACCTCCCTAGTGTCGTGCCGAATTCCGTGGCGAATCGGGGTCTCGGACGCCCGCTCGTGGCCGTCACGTTAAAGCCGCTGGTAAATGCTTGTCAACCCTGCTAGGAATTGACGCCAGCGATGGGGGAACGCTTAAGAACGGTATTAGCGGCAGAAAAGAACGATCCTTAAAATTGTTCTCGCAACCCGCTTAGGAGCCCTGTCATGCGAGCTTTACGAGCAATCTCTGGTTTGTGGCGCACACGAGTCGTCCCATGGCTGCGTACCAACGGAGACGACCTGGTGATGAGTTTCAGCATGGTCAGCGTCACCGTCCTCCTCCTGCCGGCCGATCTGCTGCTCAAGCTGCGCGCCGAGAAGGACGAGCAGCCCGACGAGACCGACGGTGATCCGCCCGGACACGACCTTCCCGAGCGGCCGCTGACCACGGCGGAGCAGCACGCCTGGCAGACCCTGACCGCGACCCTGCAAACCGACACCGAATAGCGCCCCGACGGGAGCTCAGATGCCGATGCCGCCCACCAACGAAGCCGCCGGGTCCCACCGAATCCTCCGCATCGACCGGGTGGTCATCCGGTTCGCCGGCGACTCGGGCGACGGCATGCAGCTGACGGGTGACCGGTTCACCTCCGAAACAGCCCAACTGGGTAACGACATCTCCACGCTGCCCAACTTTCCGGCCGAGATCAGGGCGCCCGCGGGCACCCTGCCGGGCGTGTCGAGCTTCCAGGTGCACTTCGCCGACTACGACATTCTCACCCCCGGCGACGCGCCCGACGTCCTGGTCGCCATGAACCCGGCGGCGCTCAAGGCGAACCTCTCCGACCTTCCGGCCGGCGCCGACATCATCGTCAATACCGACGAGTTCACCCCACGCAACCTGGCCAAGGTGGGCTACGCGGCCAGCCCGCTCGACGACGGTTCCCTCGCCGATTTCGCGGTGCACCCGGTCGCGCTCACCTCGATGACCGTCGACGCGGTGAGCGAGCTGGGAATTTCCAAGAAGGACGCCGAGCGGGCCAAGAACATGTTCGCGTTGGGCCTGCTGAGCTGGATGTATTCGCGGCCCTTCGAGTCGACCCTCAGGTTTCTGGAGCGGAAGTTCGCGAAGCGACCGGATCTGGTCACGGCGAACAAGGCCGCGTTCCAGGCGGGCTGGAACTTCGGGGAGACCGCCGAGGACTTCGCGGTCCGGTACGAGGTGAAACCAGCGAAGATGCGCCCCGGCACCTATCGCAACATCACGGGCAATCAAGCCCTCGCGCTCGGCCTGGTGGCAGCGGCGGTCCGGTCGAAACTGCCGCTGTTCGTCGGTGCCTACCCGATCACCCCGGCTTCGGACATCCTGCACGAACTGTCGAAGCACAAGCGGTTTGGAATCACCACGATGCAGGCCGAGGACGAGATCGCGGCGATCGGCGCGGCCCTGGGCGCCTCCTACGGTGGCGCGCTCGGCGTGACCACCACCTCCGGTCCGGGCGTGGCGCTCAAGGGCGAAACAATCTCCCTGGCCGTCGCCCTCGAACTGCCGCTGGTGATCGTCGATGTGCAGCGGGCCGGCCCGTCCACGGGGATGCCGACCAAGACCGAGCAAGCCGACCTGAACATTGCGTTGTACGGCCGGCATGGGGAGGCGCCGCTCGCGGTGATCGCGCCGAAGTCGCCGTCCGACTGCTTCCACGCGGCGATCGAGGCGGCCCGGATCGCGCTGACCTACCGCACCCCGGTGATCCTGCTGTCGGACAACTACGTGGCCAACGGATCCGAGCCGTGGCTGCTGCCCGATGCGGGTGAGCTACCCGACCTCAGCGTCACGTTCGCCACCACGCCCAACGGTGACGACGGACGATTCCTGCCGTACCTGCGCGACCCGTACACCCTGGCCCGGCCCTGGGCCGTCCCCGGCACGCCCGGCCTGGAGCACCGGATCGGTGGCCTGGAAAAGGCCGACAAGACCGGGGACATCTGTTACGACCCGGACAACCACGAGTTCATGGTCCGCACCCGGGCGGCCCGGATCGAGGCGATCGACGTACCAGCTGTCGAGGTCGAGGACCCGGACGCGGACAACGGCGACCGACAGGGCGGCCGGGTGCTGGTGCTCGGCTGGGGATCGACGTACGGCCCGATCGGCGCGGCCTGCCGGGCACTGCGCCAGCGCGGGCTGCCGATCGCCCAGGCGCACCTGCGCCACCTCGCCCCGCTGCCGGCCAATCTCGGTGCGGTGCTCGCGGGCTACGACAAGATCGTCGTCCCGGAGATGAACCTGGGCCAGTTGGCCCATGTCATCCGGGCGAGATACCTGGTCGACGCGGTCCCGTTCAACCAGGTCAGCGGCCTGCCGTTCACCGCCGCGACGCTGGAAAGCCTGCTTGAGGACGTGGTCAAGAATGGCTAGCCCCACCATCCCGCTCACGCCGGTCACGCTGACGGCGAAGGACTTCAAATCCGACCAGGAGGTGCGCTGGTGCCCAGGCTGCGGTGACTATGCGATCCTCGCCGCCGTGCAAGGGTTCCTGCCCGAACTCGGCATCGCGCGGGAGAACATCGTCTTCGTCTCGGGGATCGGCTGCTCCTCGCGGTTCCCGTACTACCTGAACACGTACGGGATGCACTCGATCCACGGTCGCGCCCCGGCGATCGCGACCGGCCTGTCGGTGTCCCGGCCGGACCTGTCGGTCTGGGTGGTCACCGGCGACGGCGACGCGCTCTCCATCGGTGGCAACCACCTGATCCACGCGCTCCGCCGGAACGTCAACCTCAAGATCCTGCTGTTCAACAACCGGATCTACGGTCTGACCAAAGGCCAGTACTCACCGACCTCCGAACTCGGGAAGATCACCAAGTCCACGCCGGACGGTTCGGCGGACCCACCGTTCAACCCGCTCTCGCTGGCGTTGGGGGCCGAGGCCACGTTCGTGGCGCGCACCATCGACTCCGACCGCAAGCACCTCCAGTCGGTGCTCCGCGCCGCCGCCGAGCATCAGGGCAGCGCGCTCGTCGAGATCTACCAGAACTGCAACATCTTCAACGACGGTGCCTTCGAGCTGATCAAGGATCCGACCAGCCGCGACGACCACCTGATCCGCCTCGAACACGGCCAGCCGATCACGTTCGGCGCCGAACGACGGTTCTCCGTCGTACGCGCGGACGGCGGCCTCGGCCTGGAGGTCCAAGAAGGTGGTCAGGCCGTCGTCCACGACGTCGCCGTCGAGAATCCGGCGTACGCCTTCGCCCTGACCCGACTCTCCGGCTCCGACCTGGGCACCACCCCGATCGGCGTCCTTCGCGATGTTCACCGCCCCAGCTACGGCGAGCTCGTCCAGAGGCAACTGCGGGACGCAGCCGTCGACGCGAGCCCTGAGCAGCTGCTGAACGAGCTACTTCAGCAGGCCGACACCTGGACCACGAAGGAGACGCCGTAGTGTCCGTCACCACGCGAAGCCCGGCGACCCTGGATCTCTGGCGCGAGCTGGCCCTGCCGGTGCTCCGCAAGACCGGAGAGGTCGCCGACGCGGCCGACGTCGACCGCATCCTCGCCACGACCACCGACGACGGCGTCACGATCGCACCGTTGTACGTGGACAGTCACGCGGTGCCGGAGGTGCACCCCGCCCCGGGCCCGTGGGACGTCCGCCAGCAACTCACGGACGAGGCCGATCTCGCCGAGGAGGTGGCCGGCGGCACGACCTCGCTCTGGCTCGTCAGCGAGGACGTGCCGCCCGCGGTCCTGTCGAGTGGTCTCTGTCTGGTGCTCGACGCCGGCCCGCAGACCGAGGTGGCCGCCGACGCTCTCCTGCGCCAACTGCACGACCGCCCGGTGCCACTGTGCGGAAACCTCGGCGCCGATCCGCTGGGCCTGGCGGTCCGCACCGGTCGGTCACCCCGGCTGGAGCCACTGACCCGGCTCGCGCGCCGCTGTGTCGAGGAGCACCCGCCGCTGCGGGCCGCCACCGTGGACGCCACCACCTACCACGATGCCGGTGCGCCCGACGTGCTGGAGTTGGCATACGCGCTGGCCGCGGGAGTCACGTACCTTCGAGAGCTGACCGCGGCGGGCCTTGACCTGCGGACCGCGATGGGTCAGATCGAGTTCCGCTACGCGGTGGGCTGCGACCAGTGGCCGGCCATCGCCAAGCTCCGCGCCGCCCAGTTGCTCTGGACCCGGGTGGCCCGGGCTGCCGGCGTCTCCGGACCCCTGCGCCAGCGTCAACACGCGGTCACGTCCCGGACGATGATGACCGCCCGCGCTCCGTGGACGAACATCGTCCGGTCCACCGTGGCCGCATTCGCCGCTGTCGTGGGTGGGGCGGACGCAGT
Source organism: Micromonospora sp. NPDC005215 (assembly GCF_040607915.1). Taxonomy (NCBI): domain Bacteria; kingdom Bacillati; phylum Actinomycetota; class Actinomycetes; order Micromonosporales; family Micromonosporaceae; genus Micromonospora; species Micromonospora sp. NPDC005215. The sequence continues at coordinate 39,057 of NZ_JBEXHQ010000049.1, forward strand.
GACCGTTCTGCCCCATGACGGGTGCCGCGGCCCGTCCGGCGCGGACGCCCGGCGGCTGGCTCGCACGACTCACGCGGTGCTGCGGCTGGAGACCGAGGCCGGGCGCGTTCAGGACCCGGCCGCCGGCTCCTGGTACGCCGAGCAACTAACCCGTGACCTGGCACTCGCCGCGTGGGACCGATTCCGCGCCGTCGAGCGCAACGGCGGCATGGTCGCCTCCGTCGCCGACGGCACGGTCGCCGCCGAACTCGCTGAGGCAGCGCAGCGGCGCCGAGCCGACGTCCGCCGCCTGCGCCGCCCGATCGTCGGCGTCACCGAGTTTCCGGCTCTGGACGAGGACCCGCCCGCGACCCTCACCGACGGCCGGCACGCTGTGGAGTTCGAGCGGCTGCGGGACCGCGCCGCGGACGGGAAGGTGTCCCCGATCGGCCTGGTGGTGCTCGACTCACCGGCCGCGGCCGCCGACACCGCGATCGTCGAGCGGATCCTCCAGGTCGCCGGCCTGCGCACCACCGAGGAGGTGTCCACCGCGACGGTGGTGTGCGTCTGCGGGCTCGACGGCGGCCCGATCCCCGAGCGATTGCGCCGTCCGGGGGTACGCCTCTGGGCCGTCGCCGTGCCGACGGCCGGCGTGATCGCGGACGGCTTCCTCTACCCGGGCTGCGACGCGGTGGCCGCGCTCGCGGCGATTCTGGACCAGGCGGGAGCGCCACGATGATCCCGGACTTCGGCGACCTCGAGTTCGGCGAGCCCGAACCGGCTCTGGTCACCAGCCAGAGCAGCGCCGGTGACACGCTCGAAGGCATCCCGTTACGGCACCGGTACACCGTCGGCGGCGTCGGCGGCGGCGTGCCCGGCGCACCGCCGTTCCTCCGTGGCCCCTACCCGACCATGTACACCACCCAGCCGTGGACGATCCGTCAGTACGCCGGCTTCTCCACGGCCGAGGAGTCCAACGCCTTCTACCGCCGCAACCTCGCGGCAGGGCAGACCGGCCTGTCGATCGCCTTCGACCTGCCCACGCATCGCGGCTACGACTCCGACCATCCTCGGGCGCGCGGCGACGTCGGGATGGCCGGCGTCGCCATCGATTCCCTCCTGGACATGCGTATCCTCTTCGACGCCATCCCGCTCGACCGGACGAGCGTGTCGATGACCATGAACGGGGCCGTGCTTCCGATCCTGGCGCTCTACATCGTCGCGGCGGAGGAGCAGGGGGTTCCCCCGGAGAAGCTCAGCGGGACCATCCAGAACGACATTCTCAAGGAGTTCATGGTCCGGAACACCTACATCTATCCGCCCGCGCCGTCGATGCGGATCGTGGCCGACATCCTCGCCTGGACCGCAGCCCGGATGCCCCGATTCAACTCGATCTCCATCTCCGGCTATCACATGCACGAGGCCGGAGCCACCGCGGATCTGGAGCTCGCCTACACGTTGGCGAACGGCCTTGAGTACCTACGCGCGGCCCGCGACGCCGGCTTGGACATCGACAAGATCGCTCAGCGGCTGTCGTTCTTCTGGGCGGTCGGCATGAACTTCTTCATGGAGGTCGCCAAGCTGCGGGCCGGCCGCGTGCTCTGGTCCGAGTTGGTGTCCGGTTTCGGGGCGCACAGCCCCAAATCGCTGAGCCTGCGTGCGCACTGCCAGACCTCGGGCTGGTCACTGACCGCGCACGACGTCCTGAACAACGTGGTGCGTACCGCTGTGGAGGCGATGGCCGCGACCCAGGGGCACACCCAGTCGCTGCACACCAACGCCTTCGACGAGGCGCTCGCCCTGCCGACCGACTTCTCCGCGCGGATCGCCCGGGACACCCAGCTCCTGCTGCGGGATGAGGCCGGCACCACCCACGTGATCGATCCGTGGGGCGGCAGCGGGTATGTCGAGCACCTGACCGCGGGCCTGATCGCCCGGGCCAGGACGCATCTCGCCGAGATCGAAGCGGCCGGCGGCATGATCCGGGCAATCGGGCAGGGGCTGCCAAAGATGCGGATCGAGGAGACCGCGGCGCGGACGCAGGCCCGGATCGACTCGCGTCGGCGCCCGGTGGTCGGCCTGAACGTCTTTCCCGCGCCGGAAGGGGAGCGGATCGAGGTGCTGAAGGTGGACAACGCGGCCGTGCTGCGGGCCCAGACCGAGCGCCTGCGCCGGCTGCGGGAAGTCCGGGACGAGGTTGCCTGCAGCGCTGCCCTGGAGGCGATGGTGGCGGCCGCGGCCGGCCCGTCCAACGCCACCGGGCCGGGCAACCTGCTGCACTGCGCCGTGGATGCGGCGCGGGCCGGAGCGACGGTGGGGGAGATGTCGGCTGCGCTGGAGCGCGTGTACGGGCGGCATGTCGCCACCGTCCAGACGGTGTCCGGTGTCTATCAGCGGGAGAGCGGCGATGACAGGGCGGTCCGGGACGCCCGGGCGGCGGTCGCCGCGTTCGCCGTCAGACACGGCCGTCGACCCCGGATCCTCGTCGCCAAGATCGGGCAGGATGGACACGATCGTGGCCAGAAGGTCGTCGCCGGGGCACTCGCCGATCTGGGTTTCGACGTGGACGTCGGGCCCCTGTTCCAGACGCCTCGCGAGGTCGCCACTCAGGCGGTCGACGCCGACGTGCACATGGTCGGGGTGAGTTCTCTCGCCGGCGGCCACCTCAGCATGCTGCCCGAGCTGCGGGCCGAGCTGGTGGCGATGGGCCGCGGCGACATCCTGGTGGTGATCGGCGGGGTCATCCCGCCGGGCGACCACGATGCGCTGCGGTCGGCCGGCGCGGCCGCGATCTTCGGTTCCGGGACGGTGATCGCACAAGCCGCTCAGAAGTTGCTGGCCATCCTGGACGACCGCGTTGGCAGCACTGGGTGAGCACCGCTGTGGACGCCTGCGCGGAGGCGGTCCTCGCCGGCTCACGGGCCGCGATCGGCCGCGCCATCACGATGCTCGAGTCGACGCTGCCGGCCGACCGCGACAATGGCCGCAGACTGCTGCGCCAGCTCGCCCCACACCGCGGGGGCGCCCACCGGATCGGCGTCTCGGGCGTGCCCGGCGCCGGCAAGTCCACGCTGATCGACGCACTCGGCGCCCTGCTGATCGAGCGCGGGCACCGGGTGGCGGTGCTGGCCGTGGACCCGTCGTCGGAGCGCACCGGTGGCAGCATCCTGGGCGACGCCACCCGGATGTCCCGGTTGGCGGCGGCACCGGGGGCGTACCTGCGGGGGTCACCCTCGTCCGGGCGGCTCGGCGGCCTCGGCCGCGCCACCGCTGCGGCAGTGGCGGTGGTGGAGGCAGCCGGATACGACGTCGTGCTCGTGGAGACGGTCGGCGTCGGCCAGTCGGAGACCGCCGTGGCTGCCATCGTCGACACCTTCCTCCTGCTCGGACTGGTGGGGGCGGGCGACGACCTGCAAGGGCTGAAGATGGGCGTGCTGGAGCGCGCCGATCTAATCGTGATCAACAAGGCGGACGGCGACCGCGACAAGCCTGCCCAGGCCGCAGCGCGCCAACTGGCGGCGGCGCTGCGGCTGCTGCCCCGTGACGGCCGGCCGGTGCCACCCGTGCTGACCTGCAGTGCCCTCGACGGCACCGGGCTGGTCGAACTCGTCGAGCGGCTGGCCGCCAGGTACCGGTCTGGCACCGAGTCGGGCGATCTGGCGCGGCGCCGGTGTGAACAGAGCATCGAGGCGATCCGGGTGCAGGCCCGGCATGCGGTCCTGGACGAACTGGCCGCGGTGCCGATGCCAGCCGGGGTGGACGCCGCGGTGGCGGCCGGCACACTCGCGGTGGCCGATGCCGCCGATGAGTTGGTCCGGGCGTACCACGACAGGATCCTCGCGTGAACCGGAGCGCCCGGGTCCGGGTGGTGGCGTCGTGATCGAACGGATCCTGCCGTCCGTCGCGGCCACGGCCGAGGCCTTCGACGACGAGTTGCCGGCCCCGCTCTTCCCGGAGGAGGAGCCACTGGTCGTACGAGCGGTCGCCAAGCGTCGCCGCGAGTTCGCGACCGGGCGGCGCTGTGCCCGGGAGGCGCTGGCGAAGCTCGGGCATCCCGCTGTCCCGCTGACCGCAGGGGAGCGAGGAGCGCCACGGTGGCCGGACGGTGTGGTCGGTAGCATCACCCACTGTGCGGGATACCGGGCCGCGGTGGCCGCTCCCGCCACGCTGCTGAGCGCGGTGGGTGTCGACGCCGAGCCGCATGAGGCGCTGCCGACCGGGATCCTGGACGTCATCGCCGGCGCTGCTGAGCGCGACCTGATCGCCCGGCTCTGCGCGAATGATCCGTCGGTACATTGGGACCGGCTGCTGTTCTGCGCCAAGGAGGCGGTGTACAAGGCGTGGTTTCCGTTGACCCGCCGGTGGCTGGGTTTCGACGACGCCGCCGTGTCGCTCGACCCGATCGGCCGGCGGTTCGCGGCGCGTCTGCTGGTGCCCGGACCGGTCGTCAGCTTCTCCGGGCGGTGGATGGTGGACCGTGGACTGCTGCTGGCGGCGGTGGCGCTGTGCAACGGCGCCACCACCGGATCGCTGGTGGCCGCCGGATGACGGCGTGTCGTTCGGTGGGCCGCCGCTCTGCGCGCCCTGGCCGGGTCACTTTGCCCTGAGCTGGCTCTTCTGCACCTTGCCGAGAGCGTTGCGGGGCAGTGCCTCGACCACGCGCACCTGTCGGGGCCGTTTGTGTGTCGACAGCTGTCGGGCCACGAACTCGATCAGTTGCGCCTCATCGATCCCGTCACCCACGACGTACGCCGTCACCTGCTGGCCGAGATCGGGGTGCGGTGTACCCACCACCGCGGCCTCCCGGACACCCGGATGCGCCAACAGCGCGTCCTCCACCTCCCCAGCGCCGATCCGATAACCGCCGCTCTTGATCAGGTCGGTGGCTGACCGGCCGACGATGCGATGCCAGCCGTCCGGACCGATCGTGGCCACGTCGCCGGTGCGGAACCATCCGTCCCCGGTGCGGGTGGCCGCGTCCGCGTCGGGCCGGTTCAGGTACCCGTCGAAGAGGGTCGGGCCGCACACCTCGAGTTCGCCCATCGCCACGCCGTCGGTGGGCATCGAGCGGCCCTGCTCGTCCACCAGGCGGGTGCATACCCCCGGCAGCGGCAGACCGACGGCGCCCGCGCGGCGGGGGCCGTCGGCGGTGGCGCTCACCGTGATCAACGTTTCGGTCATCCCGTAGCGCTCGACGATCTGGTGGCCGGTGAGCCTGGTCAGGTCGGCGAACACCGTCGCGGGCAGGGCGGCGCTGCCCGACACCAGTAGCCGCGCGGCGCGAAGGGCTCGGGCCGAGGTCTCGTCGGCGGCGATCCGGGACCAGATGGTGGGGACGCCGAAGTAGAGGGAGCCGGCCGCTGCCGCGTACCGCTGGGGGCGGGGTTGGCCCACGTGGTGCAGCCGGCTGCCCACTCGCAGGGGGCCGAGCACGCCGAGCACTAGGCCGTGCACGTGGAACAGTGGCAGGCCGTGCACGAGCAGGTCGTCCGGCGTCCACTGCCAGGCCGCGGCGAGCCCGTCGAGGCAGGCGGCGATGGCTCGGCGGGACAGCGTCACGCCCTTCGGCGCGCCGGTGGTGCCACTGGTGTAGAGAATCAGCGCGACGCTGGCCGGATCCGGCTCCGGATGGCTGGTATCCGATCCTCGTCCCAGGTCAATCGGAATGGTCGGAAGCCCGTCGGGTGTCTCCCGGCGCTCACCGCGAGCCGGCACGAGCATCGCTCCGGGCGCCGAGTCACGCAGAATGTGCTCGCGTTCCATCGGGCCGGCGTCCGGCGGCACCGGTATCACCGCGGACCCGGCCAGCAGCGCACCGACCACACCGACCACCGTGTGCAGGCTGGCAGTCGCGTCGACAGCCACACGGTCCACACCGCGCAGGTCGTCGGCCACCGCGGCGGCGAGCCGTCGCATCCGCACCCACGAGGCTGCCTGGTCGTCGATCCGGATCGCATCCGGGCTCTCGTCGGTTGACGCGAGCAGCCAGCTCAGCAGCACCAGCACGTGACCCTTCTCGTCGTACCCTGCGGTGCGCAGCCGATCCGGTCAGGGTTGTGGGTGTAGCTGACGCCTGCCGCCCGCACCACCGGACATGTCGAACCTAGCCGGGCCTACCGGAGCGGGCCACCCCTACTGAAAGCGCCATCCCGCACGGGGCGCGTGACGCCGTCCGGCTCCGGGTGGGTGCCGGATTAGGGGTGCGGTAGGGGTGCTCCCAGGGCGGCCGGGATTCCTACCCTGGGCTGGGACATCCACGCTGGTTCGGGGAGGGTTCGCATGAGCGTCGAGGGTAAGTGGCAGTTGACGACCGACAGCCCGTTGGGCAAGCAGCGGCTCCAGCTCGACCTGCAGACCGCCGGAGACCGCGTCACGGGAACCGTCACCAATCTCGACAACGGTCTGACGACTGAGGTGCTTGACGGCGCGGTGTCCGGCGCCGACCTCCACTGGAAGATGAAGATGTCGAAGTTCAACGTGACTCTGACCTTCACCACCGTCGTCGACAAGAACACCATTGCCGGCACGGTGAAGGCTGGCATGTTCGGCAGCTTCCCGGTTTCGGGCGTACGCGAGTAGTCGATCGGCGTCGGGTCAGGCGTGGTTCGGGCGCCTCGTCGGGGCGCCGACCGCGTTTCGCGCAGCTGGATCAGCCGGTGTCGCCGAGGTGTTGCCAGGTGGACGCGATGGCGGTTTCCAGCGCGGCGCGCATCTGCTGCGGATCGGCGGCCATCCGGGCCGCCACCTCGGCGTCGGAGTAGAGCATGGTGATCGCGCCGACCAGGGTGCCCACCATGGCACCGACCAGTGCCGAGGCGGTCACCGGGTCCAGCGTGTCGGGATAGGCGTCGAGCAGCGCTCGGACGATCTCGCGTTGACCCTCCAACACCTTGCGCACGGCGCCGGCCTGCAGTGCCGGTGTCTGGAGGATCAGGTCGGCGCGGAGGCGCTCGGACTGGCCCAGGGGGTCGGTGTCGGAGTTGAGAACCGAGTGGAACGCCCGGCGCAGCAGCTGCGCCGGGGTCTCGTCCGGACCGGGCTGCGCCAGCACGGCGGTGAAGAGCTCCAGCTTGAGCGGGGGATCGTCGAACAGCACGTCCTCTTTGCTGGCGAAGTGGACGAAGAAGGTGCGCGGCGAGACGTCGGCGGCGGCCGTCACGTCGGCGATGGTGGTCTCGTCGTACCCCTTGCTGGCGAACAGTGCGATCGCCGCGTCAACGAGCGCCTGTCGGGTGCGCGCCTTCTTCCGCTCGCGAAGGCCCATGTTGCCAGTCATCGCTGCATCCTACAATCTTGGACGTTGCAGCTATTGCAATATTACACCCAATGTATTTACTGTGTGGGCATGGAGAGAACCCTTGAGCGGTTGGGGCGCACGACCGCCCGGCACCCGTGGCTCACGATCGCGGCCTGGGTCGTGACCGCCATGGCGTTGCTCGGCGTGGCTCAGGCCAGCGGCGGCGCCTTCGTCAACGAATTCCGGATTCCCGGCGCGGAGTCGCAACGTGCTGTGGACCTCACCCAGAAGCACTTCGCCGAGCTCGGTGCCGTCAGCGCCGACGTCGTCTGGCACAGCGACAGCGGTACGCTCCGCGATCCGGCCAAGGCCGACGCCATCCGCGCGGTGGTCGCGGACTTCGCCGGACAGCCAGACGTCCGGTCCGCCGCCGATCCGCTGGTCGAGGGGGGCGGTCAGCTCAGTGCTGACGGCCGCACCGCGATCAGTTCCGTGCAGTACGACAAGGAGCTCGGCGACCTCACCGCCGAGCAGAGCGAGCGGCTCGACACCGCGGCCGACAAGGCTCGTGCCGCCGGGATGACTGTGGAGTTCCGTGGCCTGGTGGTGGATCTCGCTGCCACCCCGGAGACCAGCGGCTCGGAGCTCATCGGCGTCGGCGCGGCGCTGCTCATCCTGTTGATCGCGTTCGGTTCGGTGGTCGCCGCCGGACTGCCCGTGTTGGTTGCCGTGCTCGGGTTGATGGCCGGCACCGCACTGGTGTTGATCGCCGGAACCAGCATGGACATCCCGGCCATCGCCCCGATCGTGGCAGTGATGCTCGGTCTGGGGGCGGGTGTCGACTACGCGTTGTTCGTGATCACCAGGTTCCGGCACTACCTCTCGACCGGCATGCCGAAGGCCGACGCCGTCGGGCGGGCGCTCGCCACAGCAGGCCACGCGGTGCTGTTCGCCGGCGCCACAGTGGTGGCGGCGATCCTCGGCCTGCTACTCACCGGCATCCCGTTCATCGGCGGCATGGGCGTGGCCGCGGCGTTGACCGTCAGCATGACGATGCTCGCCGCTCTGACCCTGCTGCCGGCGGTGCTCGGGCTGCTGGGGCCGAAGGTCAACGCCCTGCGCATCGGCCGTCGACGCAAGGACGCGCCGGTCGCCGGAGAGCCCGGGGCTGCTCAGGCACTCGGCGGCTGGGGTCGGTGGGCGGACCGGGTCGCGAAGAACCGCTACGCGTACGCCACCGGCGCTCTGCTGGTCCTCGTCGTGCTCACGATCCCGATGTTCAGCCTGCGGCTGGGCACACCGGACGACGGCAACGCCCCGACGAGTTTCACCCAGCGCAAGGCGTACGACACTGTTGCCACGGAGTTCGGCGCCGGCTGGAACGCACCGTTCCTTGTCGTTGCCGAGCTGCCGAGCGGTGGCCAGGGCGACGCGATGCTACAGAAGCTGAGCAGCGGCCTCTCGGCTGATCCGGAAGTGTCACTGGTGACTCCGGCCCAGCCGAGCCAGGACGGTGGCTTCGCGCTGCTCACCGTGGTACCCAAGCACTCGCCGCAGGACGCCGAGGTCAGTGACCTGCTGCACCGCATCCGCGATGACGTGGCACCGGCGGCCGAGCAGGGCACCGACGGACGCATCTATCTCGGTGGTCCCACCGCTTTCGTCACCGACCTGTCCGACGCGGTCGGCAGTCGGCTGCCCTGGATGGTGCTCGCCGTGCTGGTAGTGGCGGCGCTGCTGCTGATCGCGATGTTCCGGGCGCCCGTGATCGCCATCAAGGCGGCGGTGATGGCGCTGCTGTCGATCGGCGCGGCGTTCGGCGTCCTGGTGGTCATCTTCCAGTGGGGCTGGGGCCTGTCGCTGATCGGCATCGACGAGCCTGTGCCGATCATGTCGATGGTGCCGATGTTGTTGTTCGCGGTCCTCTTCGGGCTCTCGATGGACTACGAGGTGTTCCTGCTCTCGGCCATCAAGGAGGAGTACGACAGCGGCCACGACGCCCGGCGCGCCATCCTGGTCGGCGTGGACAGCACGGGTCGTCTGATCACCGCCGCCGCGGCGATCATGACGGTGGTGTTCCTGTCCTTCGTGCCGATCCAGGACACCAGCATCAAGATGATCGGCATCGGCCTGGCGACCGCTGTCATCGTCGACGTCACCGTCATCCGGCTCGTGCTCGGACCGGCGGTGCTGAGCATTCTCGGCTCGGCCGCCTGGCGTCGATGGCCGGGTTGGCGTAACCAGGACCAGTCGGTGCCGCGGCCGGCGCTCCGGCGTCCGCCGCTCGTTCCCGACAGTTACTGACCCGGTCGAAGGAACGCAGCCTGCGACGGACGACCACAGCAAAAGGCAGGGAGATCCGACTCCCTGCCACTTCTAACTTATAGCGTACCGGGGGGCTTGCGGCAAGACCGGGGTCGTGCCGCAGAATCGGCGGCCGGACACGGCACCGACGAGTAAACGGGGGCACGACGTGGGTCTGTTGTCGTTGTACGGGGGGCGCGGCTACCGCGATCCGCGGACGGGGTCGGCACGGTGGTCGCGGGAGTTTTCGGCGGATGCGGCGCGACGGAGCACGGCGGCCCGGGAGGTGTGGCGATGATCGAGCAGTATGTCGTGGATCTTCGAGAGGTCGACCAGACCCAGGTCGCGCTCGTCGGCGGCAAGGCCGCGCACCTGGGCGGGCTGTCGCGGATCGACGGCATCCGCGTGCCGGCGGGTTTCTGCGTCACCACGGCCGCCTTCCGGCGGATCGTGGCGGAAGGGCCGGCGATCGGCGATCTGCTCGATCAGCTGTCGCGCCTGAGTCCGGATGACCGGGAGCCGATCCGCGCGCTCAGCGCCGAGGTCCGCCAGCGAATCGAAGGGACCGCCATCCCTGGCGATCTCGCGGCGGCGATCACCCGTGCGCTCGCTGTGCTCGGCGAGCGATCGGCCTACGCCGTGCGTTCCAGCGCGACGGCGGAGGACCTGCCGACGGCCTCCTTCGCGGGCCAGCAGGACACCTACCTCAATGTCCTGGGCCCGGCGGCGATCCTTGCGTACGTCAGCCGGTGCTGGGCGTCGCTGTTCACCGAGCGGGCCGTGACCTACCGGCTGCGCAACGGCTTCGACCACCGAAAGGTCGGCATGGCAGTGGTCGTGCAGCAGATGGTCTTCCCGCAGTCGGCCGGCGTCCTGTTCACGGCCGACCCCGTCTCCGGCAACCGGAAGGTCGCCACCGTGGACGCCAGCTTCGGCCTCGGCGAGGCCCTGGTCTCCGGCCGGGTGAACCCGGACGTCTTCACGGTGCGCGAAGGTGTGGTCGTCGCCAGGGCGATCGCCGCCAAACAGGTCGCCGTGCACGCCCTGCCGGGTGGTGGAACGCAGGAGGTGGCGATCGACCCGCAGCGCCGGGAGCAGCCGGCGCTGACGGATGCGCAGGTCGTGCGGCTCGTGCGACTCGGGCGACGGATCGAGGCGCAGGCCGGCTGTCCGCAGGACATCGAATGGTGCCTGGTCGACGATGACTTCCAGATCGTGCAGAGCCGGCCGATCACCACGCTCTTCCCCATCCCCACCGCCCGCGACCAGGAAAACCACATCTATCTCTCCGTCGGCCACCAGCAGATGATGACCGACCCCATGAGGCCGCTGGGCCTGTCCATGTGGCAGCTGACGGCCATGGCGCCGATGCACGAGGCTGGCGGCAGACTGTTCGTCGACGCGACCCGGATGCTGGCCTCGCCTTCTAGCCGTGCCGGCTTCCTGGAGATGTCCGGCCGGACCGATCCGCTGACCCGGGACGCGCTGGAGACCGTCCTCGACCGCCCCGGCTTCGTTCCGGCGCTGCCGGACAGCGGTCCCGGTGGCCCGCCGGTCGGCGCGGCGTCCGCCCCGATCGCTACCGATCCGGCCATCGTCACCCAACTGATCAAGCGCAGCGAGGCGTCCATCGCCGCCCTACGCCACGACATCGCCACGTTGACCGGACCAGCGCTGTTCGACTTCCTGCTGGAAGCCTTCGTGGAGCACAAGCGGGATCTCGGCGATCCCGTGAGCATGCAGGCGATCATGGCGGGGATGGAGGCCACCTGGTGGCTCAACGACCGGCTGGGGGAATGGCTCGGCGAGAAGAACGCCGCCGACACCCTCACGCTGTCCGCCCCCGGTAACGTCACGTCGGAGATGGGGCTCGCGCTGCTCGACGTCGCGGACGTGATCCGTCCGCATCCGGAGGTGGTGGCATTCCTGCGGGGCGTCGAGGACGACGGCTTTCTGGACGAGCTGCCGAAGGTCGCCGGCGGGACCGAAGCGCGCGACGCCATCGAGGCATACCTCGACCGGTACGGCATGCGCTGCGTCGGCGAGATCGACATCACGAGACCGCGTTGGCGCGAACGCCCCGCCACGCTCCTGCCCGTGCTCCTCGACAACGTCGCGAACTTCGCGCCGGGCGCCGCCCAGCGGCGCTTCGAGCAGGGGCGGCAGGATGCTGAGAAGAAGGCGCAGGAGGTGTTGGTGCGCCTGCGGGCGCTGCCAGACGGGGAGCAGAAGGCCGACGAGACCAAGCGGATGATCGACCGGGTCCGGACCTTCATCGGCTACCGGGAATACCCGAAGTACGGCATCATCAGCCGCTACTTCGTCTACAAGCAGGCCCTGCTGGGAGAGGCCGAGCGCCTCGTGCGGGCCAACGTGCTCCGCGAGCGGGAGGACGCCTTCTACCTCACGTTCCAGGAGTTGCACGACGTCGTGCGCTCGAACCAGGTGGACGACACGCTGATCGAGCAACGCAAGGACGCGTTCCGGTCGTACCAGGCGCTCACACCGCCCCGGGTGCTGACCTCCGATGGCGAGGCCATCACCGGGGCGTACCGGCGCGACGACGTGCCGGCCGGCGCCCTGATCGGCCTACCGGTTTCCGCCGGCACCATCGAAGGGCGCGCCCGCGTCATCCTGGACCTGGCCCAGGCTCATCTCGAACCGGGTGACATCCTCGTCACGGCGCACACGGATCCGAGCTGGACGCCCCTCTTCGTCGGCATCGCGGGCCTGGTGACAGAGGTCGGGGGACTGATGACACACGGCGCGGTGATCGCCCGGGAGTATGGCCTGCCGGCTGTCGTCAGCGTGGTGGACGCCACCCGGCTGATCTCCGACGGACAGCGGATCCGCGTACACGGCAGCGACGGGTACGTCGAGATTCTGCCGTGACCGACCGGTCGCCGGCGCGGTCGCCCGCCGACGGTGCGGTGGCGCAGCCAGTGGTGGCACCGTCGCCAGTCTTCTGGCTAGAACGGGAATCGACCCCGGTGCCAGCGCCAGTGCCGGCCGGCGTTCAGGTGGTCGACGACCGCACGCTGGAGCACTGTGCCGCGCGGTAACTGGTCGAGTGGGGTGGTCAGGGTGCGGAACGCGAACCGCAGCACCTCGACATCGGCGTCCAGCCCCTCCGGTTCCTCGTAGGGGTCCAGCTCGAACCGCTGCTGGAACCGGATGATGTTGGAGTCCTCGGGCAGGTACTCCCGCAACTGTGGGTCGAGCAGCCAGGAGCCGCACGCGAACGCGGTGTAGCGCTCGTCGGGAAAGTGGCGTGGGAAGAACGCGCGGGCCTCGTCGAGCGATGCCGCGACGGCCTCCGGGGTCAGCGGCCCCGCCTCGGGGACGTGCAGGTCGATGACGGTGCCGCCGCGCTGGTGCTGCAGTCGGCCCAACTCGTAGAGGCCGCCGCGCGCGTGCAGCGTCAGCCAGCTCTGCATGACCGGCCAACCCTCGCGGTGCATCCGCCGGTCGATCGCGAGGTTGCGGCCCAGGTCGGCGAGGGTCGCCCAGGACACGTCATCGGTGATGCCGTGGTCGCGGTGGTAGCCCCGGACGACGTCGACCAGGGCCAGGTACGCGTACACGTAGAGGTGCCGCCAGGCCGGACCTCGTTCGCGCGGCAGCTCCGGACCGGGCGACAGCCAGCCGTGGCCCCCGAGGTCGGCGAGAACCAGAGCGGTCGAGCGGTCGAGCAGCCAGCGCAACTCCGGGGTCCACAATGCCGAGTCGGGGTCGGGCCAGCCCGCCATGATCTCGGCGGCGTCGTCCGGCCGTACCGCGAGCCGGTCGAGGATCGCGGGCGCGTCGGCCCTGGCGGGCAGCGGGGCCGACGGCCGGTCGTTCGCCAGGCGGTGCACGCGGTCGACATCCTCGACGGGTACCCCGAGCCGGTCCGCGGTGACGTCCAGATCCACGCGGCCGATCGTACCGGCAGTGGATCGTCCCGTCCGGCGTCAGCTGTCCCGGCTCGGGGGCTTCGGTAGTCCCTCGGCGTTCTCCGCCGCCGAGCACCGTTTGTCGGTATCCGAGTCCCCACCCGCCGTAAGAGGGCACGTCGGGCGGCCCGGGGGTCCGGTGGCAACCCGCTCGCTGCCGTTGCTAGAGTCAGATTGTTGCTTCAGCAAATTTACTGCCAGCAACTACTTTCGACGAAAGGACCCCTCCCATGGCCAAGCTCGCCGTCATCTACTACTCCTCGACCGGCACCGTCCACGCCATGGCCAAGCGGCTCGCCGAGGCCGGCGAGAAGGCCGGCGCCGAGGTGCGGCTGCGCCAGGTTCCGGAGCTTGCCCCGCAGGAGGCCATCGCCTCCAACGCCGCCTGGAGCCAGCACTTCGACGCAACCAAGAGCGAGGCGAAGGCGACCGCCGACGACGTCGTCTGGGCCGACGCGGTGCTGTTCGGCACCCCCACCCGGTACGGCAACGTCTCCAGCCAGCTCAAGCAGTTCCTCGACACCCTCGGCCCGCAGTGGGGGCAGGGTCTGCTGGCCGACAAGGTGTACGCCGGTTTCACCGCCTCCATGACCGCCCACGGTGGGCAGGAGTCGACGCTCCTGGCGCTCTACAACACGATCCACCACTTCGGCGGTCTGGTCGTCGCACCCGGCTACACCGACCCGCTGAAGTTCGCCGACGGCAACCCGTACGGCGTCTCGCACGTCACCGGCGGAAGCAACGACGCGCCGCTGGGCGACGCGCAGCTCAACGCCCTCGACCACATGGCGCAGCGAGTGGTCACCATCGCCAGCAAGCTCACCGCCTGACCGTCCCCGCGCGGTGCCGCAACCGGCCGAGCGAACACAACCGACCTGCCTGGGGCCGGTTTCCCGGCGGTGGAAACCGGCCCAGGCAATCGCCTGGCCAGCGGGCTACGGAGCAACGAGGAGGGTTCGATCAACACCAGCGCCGATCGGATAGCGGCGTCGTATGCCGACGCCATCAAGGTTCTCTGCGCGGTCACCCCGAAGGGCTGGTACGCCGAGCGGGGCACCGCCACAGCTGCGGTGACCCAGGCGGGGGTGGCGTCGCTGAACGTGGCCTACGACACGACACTGGAGCCGGATCTCGGGTCACTCGACAAGCTGGCGGTCGAGGTAGGCAGGCAGGCCGAGCACTGGTCGATCATGGTTCGAGGTGAGGCGGACGACGAGGTCCGCGATCTCGCCGCCCGGCACGGCTTGCTCAGTCGCAGTGCTCTGCCGTTGCTGGCCTGCACCGCGGGTGACGTCGTGTTCCGGGCCGGCACGACGCGGCGCGAGTCGATCCGCCAGGTCCGCGCGGCGGAGGCCGGCCTCTACACCGACACCCTCACGCGGGGCTTCGAAGCTCCAGAGGACGCCTTCGGTTCGCTGATGGGCGGCGGTGTGCTCGACGCCGACCCGGTCGCCGGCTATTTGGCCGAGGAGTCCGGCCGACCCGTCGGCACCGGGCTCGGGTTGCGGACTCACGGCGTGCTCGGCGTGTTCAACATCGCCGTGCTGCCCGCCGCACGAGGCCGTGGAGTGGGCCGAGCGATCACGGAAGCCGTACTGCGGGATGGCATCGCGGCCGGCGCGGAGGCCGCCTACCTGCATCCGAGCGCGATGGGCCGACCGCTCTACGAGGCGATGGGCTTTCGCCTCGTCGAGAACTGGACGATCTTCCAAGCCATCATGGATTGAGGCGCGGTCCGGAGCGAGAGGGGCAACAGAAGTGGGTTTCAGCGACGATGTTCGCGCGGCCTTCCGCCGGGGCGAAACCGACGCGGTGGTGCGAATGAGCGAGGTCGAGATCGACAGGGCGCGGGCGGCCGGCGATCCGTCGGGGGAGGTGGAGGCCCGGTACAGCCTCGCCCGGGTCGCCATCCGTGGTGGTGACCTCCCTGGCGGGGAGGCCCGCGCTCGGGAAGCGCTGGTGGTTGCCCTCCGGTCCGGCGATCGGAGCCTGGAGGAGCGGCCCCGCCACGTGCTGGCCGCCGTGGCCCGGATGTCCGGCGACCTGACCCGGGCCCGGCAGCTCTATCGGGAGAGCATCGCGCTCAACGAGGCTCTGGGCCAGCCCAAACTCGTCAACTCGGAGACCCACAACCTCGGGTTCTGCGAGTTGGGTCTCGGCAATCTCGACGCGGCGGCGGCGTTCTTCGCCGCGAGTCGGGAGAGGGTCTTCCGGAACGGCTGGGCGGACTTCGTCCCGTACGTCTGCCTGGCGGGCGCCGCGCTCGCGTCGGCCCAGGGCGACCACGCGCGGGCCGGTCGGATGGTCGCCGTCACGGACGCCGCATTCGCGGCGCTGGGTCAGGTGCCCGACCCCGATGACGCGGCCGACCTGGCGGCCGTGCGGGTGGCCGCGGTCGAGGCGCTCGGCGCGACCGGCTTCGCCGCGGAGTACGCGCAGGGCCAGCATCTCGAACCGCGTGCGGCGTTCGTCGACAGCGCCGACTGACGCGATCGACACCCACGGCGCTGACGGCCCCGGCTACCCGGCTCGCCGCTGCTCCGCGACCGCCGCGATGGCGGCATGTGGCCGATGGCCGCCTTCGCTGGGCCGTTGTTGGCGTTCGACCTCCCGGAAGCCGGCCCGGCCGAGTCGCTCGGACACGTCGTCGGGGGGCCAGCGGTAGGCGGTCACCACCTTGTGGTCGAACGGGCCGATCTCGTCGGCGTCGAAGAAGCCCAGCACCAATCTCCCGCCCGGGGCCATCGCCCGCCGGAACTCACTGAGTACGCCGTCGAACTCCGGTGGCGGCAGGTGGATCAGTGAATACCAGGCCAGGATGCCGTCGACGGAGCCGGTGGGGACGTCGAGGTGTTCGAACGACCCGAGGTGGAACTCGACGCCCGGGTGGGCCGCCTGTGCGTGGGTGATGAACTCGGGGACCAGGTCGATCCCCCTGGCGTCGACGCCCAGCGAACGAAGGTAACCGGTGAGATGGCCCGGGCCGCAGCCCAGGTCGAGCACCGTGCCGGGCTGACCTGCCAGATGTCGACCGATGAAGGCGAGGTCGTCGGGGTCGACCTGTTGGCTCGTGCCGAACAGGTCGATGTAGAGATTTGCGATGGAACCGTACGCCTGCCGAACCTTCTCCCTCTGCACCCTCGGAACTATACGAGGCCCGGGTGCCGACACGCCGTACCGCTGGGGTGGGCGAGTGGGTGGTGACGGAGCATGACGCGGAGCCGGTCGGCGTCGGAGTGACCGAGCGCGCCGAGGATGTCCAACGCCCGCAGCCAGGCGAGCAGGGCGGCCTCCGGGTCGCCCGCCGCCTGGTGGCTCTCCCCGGCGTGGGTGAGCGTGTCGGCCTCGTAGTAGCGGTCGCCAAGATCTCGGAACAGCTCCACCGCCCGCTGGTAACAGGCGGTGGCCTGCTGGTAGTCGCCGAGATGGTGGTGGGCGTAGCCGATGCTGTCCCAGGTGTTGGCCTCACCGAACCGGTCGCCCACCTCGCGTACCAGGTGCAGCGCCCGCCGGCAGTGCCGCAGGGCCGCGCCGTGATCACGGAGTTGGGCGTACTGCCAGCCGACCGAGTTGAGGGCGCGGGCACGGCCCAGACCACGGCGGACGCTGGCGGCAGCCCAACGATCGGCGAGCAGGTCGGCGGCGGTCAACGCCGTCTCGTGGGTCGTGGCCCAATCCTGCCAGTGGCCCTTGCGGTCGAAGAAGTCGGCCATCGTCCAGGCCAACCGCCACGCGTGCGCGTACAGCCCGTCCTCGGCCGCGCGGCTCACCGCGTTGAGCAGCACCGGATGCTCCGCCATGAACCAGGCCATCGCCTGTCCGGCATCGGTCGGCGCCACCGCCGCGACGCCACTGTGGACGATGCCCAGGTCGATCGGATCGCGGAAGGGCTGCAGGAGCCGGGCACCGGCGTAGGCGATGTGCAGATAGGAGTCGAGCACCCGGCGCACGGCAGCCCGACGCTCACCGTCGCTGTCGAGGTCGTGGGTCAGCTCGGTCGCGTAGACGCGCAGCAGGTCGTGGATCGCGTACCGGCCGGGTGCGTGCTCGATGACCAGGTGGGTGCGGGTCAGCTCGGTCAGCAGCGCCCGGGCCTCGCGCAGCGAGACACCGGCCAGGCTGGCCACGGCCGGCACGGCGATGTCCGGACCGGGATGCAACCCCAGCAGCCGGAACATCCGACCGGCCGCTGGGCTCAGCGCCCGGTAGGACCACGAGAAGACGGCGCGTACGTCGGTGGTCGGGTCGCCGCCGTCGAAGGCGTCCAACGCGTCGGCCGCGTCGCGTAGCTCCCCGGCCAGGCCGCCAGCGGGAAGTGCTCGGCGTGCACTGTGGCATCGCGACGGTCCGAGCATCCGGCCCTGCCATGCGACGATTTCCGGCATGACAGACACCGCGTCGGCGCTGACCGACATTCGCGCCCAGATCGACGAGTTGGACGCGGCGCTCGTCGGGCTGCTCGCCCGCCGGGAGGCCCTGGTCCGGCGGGCGGCCCCGCTCAAGAGCGACAAGCAGTCGGTCCGTGCCCCGGACCGGGTGGCGCAGGTGGTGGCCCGGGTCCGCACGCTGGCGGACGACGCCGGCGCGGACCCGGACCTGATCGAGCGGATCTACCGCGACATGATCCAGGCCTTCATCGACATGGAGACCGACGAGCACCACCGGATCACCGGCGACTGAGCGTTCCGGCCGCAACGTTCAGGCCAACCCAGCCGCGGCGGCGAACGACGCCTTCAGCGCGTGGACCCAGTAGGACGGGCACGGTTTCGCATCGAGCTGCAACACCATGGAGTGGACGAGCATCGACGGCTGACGACCGTCCGGACCGCCTCGGGTCGACGGGGCGAGTGTGCTGACCTCTGCCATCTCGCGTTTGTGGTGTCAGCCGGTTGGGCACAAAATCATCATGGCGAATGAACGAGTCAAGTCCGTCGGCGGCTACTTCATGCGACTTCTCGGCGGGGTGGCGGTCATCGTGGGTCTGCTGGGGCTCTTCGCGGTTCTGGCCCAGGGCAACCTCATCGGGGTGGTCCTCAGCATCATCTTCATCGTGGGTGGTGCGATCCTGCTCAAGCGTTCCGGGGACCGCAGCGGACCGGGCCGGAGGGAAAAACGACCCGCGTGACCTACCCGGATCGCCGTGATAGAGCAGCGAAGGGCGCTCGCCATCCGCTGTGGCTGTCCGCCATGTCGATGTGCTGATGAGCGGTATACCGCAGAGGTATGAATATGGGTCTTGTGTTGGATGTGTGGGTCGCCGGTGATCATCTTCCGGGGAGTTGGGGTTGGTGGCCGCCGAGGTTGAGCATGGCCAGGGCGATGA
>NZ_JBEXHQ010000050.1:0-56474 GCF_040607915.1 Micromonospora sp. NPDC005215
GCCAGCCCCGCACCGCCCGGCCACCGCACCGCCCGGCCAGCCCCGCACCGCCCGGCCACCGCACCGGCTGGGGCGCGCGACGACGAAGGCCCGCTCCCCAGTGGGATGCGGGCCTTCGTGGCGGACGGGTCGGTCGCGACGGCGACCGGGTGGATCAGTGTTCGGCGGTGCGCCGGGTGCCGCTGTAGTACTCGAACAGCAGCCCGCAGGCGGAGAAGACGACCGCCAGCAGGCCGGCGCCGATCAGCCAGTACTGCCAGAACACCATGCCGAGCGCGGCGGTCGCGGCGGCCAGTGCCAGACCGAACGGCCAGTAGCTGCCCGGACTGAAGAAGCCGACCTCACCGGCGCCGTCGGCGATCTCGGCGTCCGGACGGTCCTCGGGGCGCAGGTCGATGCGGCGGGAGACGAACCAGAAAAAGCCACCGCACATCGAGCAGAGCAGGAACGACAGCAGCAGGGCCACGGTGCCCACCCACTCGACGCCGCCGGACTCACCGTTGGTCCACGCGCCGTAGAGGATGGTGGCACCGAAGAGGAACCCGGCGATGATCAGGAAGATACGCCACTCGGTCTTCATGCGGCTGCCTCAGCTTCCCGTGCTGGCCGGAACTTTGTCCGGGTTGAAGTTGTCCTGCGTCCGCCGGGTGTCGAACGGCTGCGTGGTCTCCGCGTACGGCTGCTCGCCGATCTGGGCCAACGCGTCCTGGGTCGACTTGCCGCTCTGCTTGGCTGCCAGGAACTGGTCGTACTTCTCCGGCGAGACCACCCGCAGCTCGAAGTTCATGAACGCGTGGTAGCTGCCGCACAGTTCGGCGCAGCGTCCGACGTAGGCGCCCTCGGCGTCCAGACTGGAGACCTCGAACACGTTGCGGATCTTGCCCGGCATGACGTCCCGCTTGAACAGCAACTCCGGCACCCAGAACGAGTGGATGACGTCGCGGCTGGTCTCCTCGAAGCGGATGGACCGGCCGGTCGGAAGCACCAGCACCGGAATGACCTCGCTGGTGCCGAGCGTCGACGCGGTGGTGCGGGCCTCCGTGCCCTGGCCGTCGCGGTAGTTGAACTGCCAGTTCCACTTGAAGGCGACGACCTCGACAGTGACGTCCGGGTTCTTCGACAACTTGTCGACGTCGGTCTGCACGATCGCCGTGTAGTAGAAGAGCACGGAGACGATCAGGATCGGCGCGATGGTGTAGAGGAACTCCATCGGCAGGTTGTAGCGGGTCTGCACCGGCAGCGCGTTGCCACGCTTGCGGTAGCGCACGACGCACCAGAAGATCAGGCCCCACACGAAGACGCCGACCGCGAGCGCGGCGATGCAGGAGGCGATCCACAGGTCGTACATCCGCTTGGACTCCGCCGAGATGCCGCCCTGCGGCCAGCCGAAGCCGTCAAACGCCTGGCCCACATCACAGCCCGTGAGCAGGATCAGCAGCGCGACGCCACTGAGACCGAGCCCGGCCAACCGACCAGCACCACGCCCCCGGCGTCCACCGACCCCTGGCGAAGCGCTGTGCCGTACGGCCGACGGCCGTACCTCCGAACTCCTTGCGACCACCTGGTCCTGCCTCCCTAGCGCGCCGCGGTGCGTCTTTCCTCAGCACCGGCGGCAAAGGCGTCACCGACGGTCGCAGATTACTCGACCATGACGGACTCGACAGTGGTGGGGTCACTGTCCGCCCCCCATTGGGGGGATGATGGGCATACCGCCGCGATAGCGTGTCGATCTGTGAGCGCATCCCCGGTCTACCTGGACGCGGCGACCGCCGCGCCGATGCATCCGGTCGCGCGGCAGGCCCTGCTGGCGGCCTTCGACGACGGCTGGGCCGACCCGGGCAAGCTCTACGCCCAGGCCCGCCGGGCACGACAACTGCTCGACGCCGCGCGCGAGGCCACCGCGCTGACGCTCGGCGTCCGCGCGGACGAGGTGTCCTTCACCCCCAGCGGTACGACCGCGGCGCACGGCGCGGTGCTCGGTGGCCTGGCTGCCCGGCACCGGGTCGGGTCGACGCTTGTGCACTCGGCGATCGAGCATTCGGCGGTGCTGCACGCGGCGGAGCGACACGTGGCGGCGGGTGGGACCGCGACCGGCGTGCCGGTCGACCGGTTGGGCCGGCTGGACCTGACCGCGTGGTCGGCCGCCGTTCGCGCGCCCGGAGTCGCGCTGGCCGCGCTGATCACTGCGAGTCACGAGGTGGGGACGGTGCAACCGGTCGCCGAGGCGGCCGCCGCCTGCGCCGAGGTGGGGGTGCCGCTCTACGTGGACGCCGCGCAGTCGGTCGGCCGGGTGCCCCTGCCGGTCGGCTGGTCGGTACTCAGCGCGAGCGCCCACAAATGGGGTGGCCCTCCCGGGGTGGGGGTGCTGGCGGTGCGCAAGGGCACCCGCTGGGAGTCCCCCTGGCCGGCCGACGAGCGGGAGGGTGGGCGTACCCCGGGGGTGGTGAACCTCCCGGCGGTGGTGGCGGCGGCGGCGAGCCTGCGGGCGGCGGCGGCGGACGCGGCGGCCGAGGCGACCCGGCTGGCCGCGCTGGTGGACCGGATCCGGACGCGGGTCGCGGTGGAGGTGCCCGACGTGGAGGTGGTCGGCGACCCGGTGCTCCGACTCCCCCACCTGGTCACCTTCTCGTGCCTGTACGTCGACGGGGAGGCGCTGCTGCACGCGCTGGACCGGCGGGGCTTCGCCGTGTCGTCCGGTTCGTCCTGCACGTCGTCCACGCTGCGTCCGTCACACGTGCTGGAGGCGATGGGGGTGCTCTCGCACGGCAACGTGCGCGTCAGCCTGCATCGGGAGACCACCGAGGCGGACGTCGAGCGGTTCCTCGGCGAGTTGCCCGGGATCGTCGCCGAGTTGCGTGCCGAGGCTGGGGTGGTGGGGCTGTGACGATGCCGGACGAAGTGATCGACTGTCGGGGGCAGCGTTGCCCGCTACCCGTGATCGCGGCGGCCCGGCGGCTGCCGCAGGTGCCGGTCGGCACTGTGGTCCGGGTGCTCGCCGACGACCCGGCGGCAGCGGTCGACATCCCCGCCTGGTGCCGGATGCGCGGTCAGGAGTTCCTCGGGTCGGTCGACGGACCCGACGGACCGGCGTACGACGTCCGCCGCTCGCACTGACCCGGCGGTTCGCGCCACGCACGCCCGCCGTTTCTGGCACTCATCACCACCGGCGGCGACCCACGATGGTCACCGCCGGCGATAGGTGACTCGTCGGGTCGCTTCCGCCTGTCCCGACGGCGGGGAAACAGCAATATCCGACAATGCCTCGGCTGTCAACCTTGCCGAGAATTCGCCGATTGTCGCGGCAGAGTGCGCTTCCCTGCGGTCGGTTACGATGCTGCGTCTACCTGAGCCTCAGACGGAGGACCCAGTGGCGATAATGAACGTGGTGTCATTGGTCATTTCGAGCATCGCCGGCCTCATCTCCATCTTCTTCTCGATCAGACTTGTGCGGGAGCGAAACAAGATCTCGTGGAGAATGGTCGAGACGTGCACCAGATCGCTGTTGGAAGAGATACAGGCGTCGAGCTTCGATCCCGACGTGGTGATCGGAGTGGGACGCGGCGGCGCCATCCTGGGCGGCATGTTGGCGGGGAACATGGGCCACCTCCCCTTGTTCGTGGTGGACACCATTCTCGACAGGACGGACGGAGTCAGCGCCGCCCATATCCGTTATCCGGGAGTGTTGCCCGATCTTGCCGGCAAAAAGCTGTTACTTGCCGTCGGGGAGCTGTATTCGGGTCAGGATCTCCGGGCGGCCCTTGACCTCGCCAAGTCCAAGTCACCGAGTATGATCAAGACGGTCTCACTCTTCTCACACCCGGCGAGTTCGATCAGACCGGACTATGTGGGACGGGAGACAAGGCAGCCACTGAGCGCCCCGTGGAGGATGAGCGATGTGTATCGAACGAGGCGTCTATGAGTCCTGACCTCACCGTACGTGCGGCTCAGCTGTCGGATGTCGACGACCTGGTCCGTCTGCTCGAACTGATGCACGACGGCGTTCGCGAGACACCCGCCTCCGCTCGTGAGGTCGAGTTACTCGAGGAGATCCTGAGCCAGCAGAATCGCCAACTGTTCGTAGCCGTCACGGGCGGGCAGACCGTCGGGACAGTCGACATCGTGGTGGTCAGCAATCTCTCCAGAGACGGCAGCCCGTGGGCCGTCGTCGAGAACCTGGTGGTGGACCCGAGCAAGCGACGGTTGGGCATCGGACGTGCCCTGATGACTGCCGCCATCGACTATGCGGAGGGCAGCGGCTGCTACAAGATCCAACTGGTTTCCAACAGCGCCCGCGCCAACGCTCAGGCGCTCTACCGATCCCTCGGATTCAGCGCACCGGTCGACGGGTTCCGGCGATACCTGAAGACGGTAGCCGTGGTCTGAACGAGCCCGTCCGGGCGCGGCGAGCCCCACGCCGCACCGCCTCGACGCCCGCTTTGCTCAACCGGAACGGCCACCGAGGCCACGGCCGGTCCGAGATTCACCACCCCGGACCAGGCCGCATAAAGCCCCTAGGCTGTCAATAATCGGACAACCGACTTACGGCAGCAGGTGTGGGCGGACCTCGTCGGCGGCGGCATCGCCGTAGGACTCGGCCAGGCGCTTGACGAACAGGTCGCGGCGGACGTCGTACTCCTGGGTCCCGACGGTTTCCAAAACGAGCGTGGCCAGCAGCGAGCCGACCTGAGCGGCCCGTTCCAGGCCGACCCCCCAGGAGAGCGCGGTGAAGAATCCGGCCCGGAAGCCGTCGCCCACCCCGGTCGGGTCGACCGCCCGGATCTCCCGCGCGATCGGTACGTGGATCGGGTCGATGCCCCGCCCGGCGATCTCCACACCGTGCTTGCCCAGCGTGGTGACCCGCACCTTGACCAGGTCCAGCAGTTGGTCGTCGCTCAGCTTCGCCTTGCTCTGCAACAGCGACTTCTCGTAGTCGTTTGTCATCAGGTACTCGGCGCCTTCGATCAGCGCCACCACGTCCTCGCCGGGCATCCGGGCGAGCTGCTGCGACGGGTCGGCGGCGAACGCGTACCCGCGGGTGCGGCACTCGGTCGAGTGCCGCAGCATCGCCTCGGGGTCGTTGGCGCTGACCAGCACCAGGTCCAGTCCGCCGACCCGGTCGGCGACCGGAGCGAGTTCGATGTTGCGGGCCTCGCTCATCGCGCCGGCGTAGAACGACGCGATCTGGCACATGTCGGTGTCGGTGGTGCAGACGAACCGGGCGGTGTGCGCCACCTCGCTGATGTGCACGGAGTCGCAGTCGACGCCGTGGCGCTCCAGCCAGGAGCGGTACTCGGCGAAGTCCGCCCCGACCGCGCCGAGCAGCACGGGGCGTAGACCCAACTGCCCCATGCCGAAGGAGATGTTCGCGGCCACACCGCCGCGACGGAGCACCAGATCGTCAACCAGGAAGGAGAGGGACACCTTGTGCAGCTGATCGGCGATGAGCTGGTCGGCGAAGCGACCGGGGAAACTCATCAGGTGATCGGTGGCGATCGAGCCGGTCACGGCGATCTTCATGTCAACCCTCGGGGTCGGGAGCAGGGCGCGGTCAGCCTACCGGCCCGGCAATTTGACGGTGGTTGTGTCCCGTCGGTCGGACACCGGTAACCGGCCCGCCACCGCCGCCTCGGGACCGCTCCCAGGCCACCACGACGACGGGGCCGTCCCGAAGGACGGCCCCGCCTGTGCTGGTGTGTCGTGTGACTCAGTTGAACGAGTCACCGCAGGCGCACGAGTTGCCCGCGTTGGGGTTGTCGATGGTGAAGCCCTGGGCGTCGATCCGGTCGGCGAAGTCGATCGTCGCGCCGGACAGGTACGGGGCGCTCATCCGGTCGACGACGACCTCGACACCGCCGAAGCCGGTGACGACATCACCGTCGAGCGAACGCTCGTCGAAGAAGAGCTGGTACCGCAGGCCGGAGCAGCCACCCGGCTGCACGGCGACGCGGAGCCGCAGGTCATCGCGGCCCTCCTGCTCGATCAGGGCCTTGACCTTCTGCGCCGCGACGTCGGTGAGGACGACGGAAGTAGGGGCCTGGGCCTCGGTCGACTCGGTCTGCGCTGGCGTGGTCACGTGGAAGTCTCCCTGCGCGGTGTGGGTCCGGACGCACTGGCCAACGCCGTGCGCCGTCCAGTGATTCCCGGTTGTGGTCCGGTTCCGATCGTACGCCGCCCCGGCCGGGCTCACCCGCGTGGCGTGATCGCCGCCGCAGGTCGGCCCCGGTGGTGGACCGTCGGCGGCCTCAGCGGCTCCACTGCCGGGCCAGCCGGGCGCCCAGCGCGTGCAGCCCCGCCGCCGGCCGGCTCAGGGCGGCGTCGAGCCCTCCGCGCTCCTCGCCACCGAAGTGCTCGACCAGGCTGTACGCGTCGGTCACCCCGGCCGAGGCGGCCTCCCGCCGGCCGGTGCTCACCTGCCCGGCCACCACCACGCAGGGAACCCCCCGGTCGCGGGCGGCGCCGGCCACCCCGGCGACGACCTTGCCGCGCAGCGACTGGTGGTCGAACGACCCCTCACCGGTGATCACCAGGTCGACGCTGTCCAGGGCGGCGTCCAGTCGGGTGGCCTGGGTGACCACCCCGATTCCCGACGCGCAGCCGCCGCCCAGGGCGAGGATGGCCGCACCGATGCCCCCGGCGGCCCCGCCCCCCGGCAACGTGCCGAGCCCCGTCGGGCAGCCGGCCAGATCCCGCTCCAGCACCTCCGCGAACCGTTCCAGCGCGGCGTCGAGCAGCAGTACGTCCGCACGGTCGGCGCCCTTCTGCGGACCGAACACGTTGCTCGCGCCGTGCAGCCCGAGCAGCGGGTTGTCCACGTCGGTGGCCGCGACCAGCCGGACGCCACGCAGCCGGGGTACGCCGTCGAGGGCGTCGACCAGGGCCAACGCCGCCCCGCCGTACGGCAGCGCGGCGCCGCTCGGGTCGAGCGGGCTCACGCCCAGCGCGGCGAGCATTCCTGCTCCCGCGTCGTTGGTGGCGGAGCCGCCCAGCCCGATCACCACCGTCCGCGCGCCGCTCTCCACCGCGGCGGCCACCAGCAGGCCCAGCCCGTACGAGGTGGTGGTCTTCGGGTCACGTTCGGCGGTGCCGAGCAGGTGCAGCCCGCAGGCCTGGGCGCTCTCCAGGTAGGCGGTCGCGCCGTCGGTGGTGAGCAGGATCTCACCGGCGGCCGGCCGGCCCAGCGGGTCGACCGTCGACACCGGCAACCGCTGGCCGCCGAGGGCTTCGGCGAGCACCTCCACGAAGCCGGGCCCACCGTCGGCGAGCGGCCGGATCAGCAGCTCGTCGCCGTCGGTGACGGTGCGCCAGCCGTCGGCCACCGCGGCGGCCACCTCCGGTGCGGACAGGGTGCCGGCGAACTTGTCCGGGCAGAGCAGCACGCGCATGCCGAGCAGTGTGGCAGCCCACACCGAGGGAAGCTGCGTCGCGCTCCTGCTGTGGGACCATGGGCTACGTGACTTCGACCTGGCTGGAACCCTCCAACACCGCGACGGCTCTGCTGCTGCTCGGCCGGGGCAGCGACCCCGACACCGAGCGCGGCGTCGAGTGTCCGGGTGACCTGCCGGCACCCAGCGATCCGGATCTGGTGGCCCGCGCCACGGCCGCGAAGGCGAAGCTGGGGAGCAGGGTCTTCGTGCTGGGGCACCACTACCAGCGCGACGAGGTGATCCAGTTCGCCGACGTGACAGGCGACTCGTTCAAGCTGGCCCGGGAGGCCGCGGCCCGTCCGGACGCGGAGTACATCGTCTTCTGCGGCGTGCACTTCATGGCCGAGAGCGCCGACATCCTCACCACCGACGCCCAGCGGGTGATCCTGCCGGATCTGGCGGCGGGCTGCTCGATGGCGGACATGGCGGTGCTGGGCCAGGTCGAGGCCGCCTGGGACACGCTGACCGAGCTGGGGATCGCTGGCCAGACCGTGCCGGTGACGTACATGAACTCGTCGGCCGACATCAAGGGCTTCGTCGGCCGCAACGGCGGCGTGGTCTGCACCTCGTCCAACGCCAAGCGGGCCCTGGACTGGGCGTTCGAGCAGGGGTCGAAGGTGCTCTTCCTGCCCGATCAGCACCTGGGCCGCAACACGGCGGTGCTGGAGATGGGCCTGTCGCTTGACGACTGCGTGCTCTACGACCCGCACAAGCCCGGTGGCGGGCTCACCCCGGAGCAGCTGCGCGACGCCAAGATGATCCTCTGGCGGGGGCACTGCTCGGTGCACGGCCGGTTCACCCTCGACAGCGTCAACGACGTACGCGAGCGGGTGCCGGGCGTCAACGTGCTGGTCCACCCGGAGTGCCGGCACGAGGTGGTCACCGCGGCCGACTACGTGGGTTCGACCGAATACATCATCAAGGCCGTCGAGGCGGCTCCAGCCGGTTCGGCGTGGGCGCTCGGCACCGAGTTGAACCTGGTCCGCCGGCTCGCGTTGGCGCACCCGGACAAGCAGATCATGTTCCTGGACAAGGCCGTCTGCTACTGCTCGACGATGAACCGGATCGATCTGCCACACCTGGTCTGGGCTCTTGAGGAGCTGGTCGCGGGCCGGGTCGTCAATCAGATCACGGTGGACGCGGACACCGCTCACCACGCCCGGGTCGCCCTGGACCAGATGCTCGCCCTGCCCGGTGCGGACACCCCGCCGCCGGCGGCGTCCTGATCACGATCCGTAGCGCTCTTGGTACGCAAAAGTGCCGCATCACCGATTAATGCCACACACGCCGATCTGACCGAGTCCTTTTTCGTCACCGAGGGCTATGCTGCCGAGGCGACGACATACGCGGGCCGTTTCAACCTGGCCGCATTCGGGGTAGCGACAACGTTCAGGCTCCCCACCAAAAAACACGGCAGCACCGACGCGCTGGAGGTTGCGTTGAGCGACGACGTCCTGGTCGTGCACGGAGGCACTCCGCTCGAAGGGCGGATCCGCGTGCGTGGCGCGAAGAACCTGGTTTCGAAGGCGATGGTCGCCGCGCTGCTCGGCGACAGCCCGAGCCGGCTGTTCGACGTGCCGAAGATCCGCGACGTCGAGGTGGTCCGGGGTCTGCTCGGCCTGCACGGCGTCAAGGTCACCGACGGCGCCGAGGACGGCGAGCTCGTCTTCGACCCGGTGAACGTGGAGAGCGCCAGCACCGACCAGATCAACGTGCACGCCGGTTCCAGCCGGATCCCGATCCTGTTCTGCGGGCCGCTGCTGCACCGGCTGGGGCACGCGTTCATCCCGGACCTGGGCGGCTGCCACATCGGCCCGCGCCCGATCGACTTCCACCTGCAGGCGCTGCGCGAGTTCGGTGCGACTGTCGAGAAGCGGCCGGAGGGTCTGCACCTGTCCGCGCCGAACGGGCTGCACGGCACCAAGTTCGCCCTGCCGTACCCGAGCGTCGGCGCCACCGAGCAGGTGCTGCTGACCGCGGTCATGGCCGAGGGCGTCACCGAGCTGCGCAACGCCGCGGTGGAGCCGGAGATCATCGACCTGATCTGCATCCTGCAGAAGATGGGCGCGATCATCAAGGTCCACACCGACCGGGTGATCGAGATCCAGGGTGTGCCGAAGCTGCACGGTTACACCCACCGGCCGATCCCGGACCGGATCGAGGCGGCGAGCTGGGCGGCCGCCGCGCTGGCCACCCGTGGCCACGTCGAGGTGCTCGGCGCGCAGCAGGCCGACATGATGACCTTCCTGAACATCTTCCGCTCGGTCGGTGGCGAGTACGAGGTCACCGACGCGCGTGCGCCGAAGCTGGGCGACCCGGGCCAGGAGGGCGGCATCCGCTTCTGGCACCCGGGCGGCGAGCTGAACGCGGTGGCGCTGGAGACCGACGTACACCCCGGGTTCATGACCGACTGGCAGCAGCCGCTGGTCGTGGCGCTCACCCAGGCCCGCGGCCTGTCGATCGTCCACGAGACGGTCTACGAGCAGCGGCTGGGCTACACCGAGGCACTGAACTCGATGGGCGCCAACATCCAGGTCTACCGGGACTGCCTCGGCGGCACCCCGTGCCGCTTCGGCCGGCGTAACTTCAAGCACTCCGCGGTGATCGCCGGGCCGAGCAAGCTGCACGCCGCCGACCTGGTCATCCCGGACCTGCGGGCCGGGTTCAGCCACCTGATCGCGGCGCTCGCGGCCGAGGGCACCTCCCGGGTGTACGGCGTCGACCTGATCAACCGGGGCTACGAGGACTTCGAGGCGAAGCTCGCCGACCTGGGCGCGCACGCCGAGCGTCCGTAACTCCGAACACCGTCCCGTAGTGCCCGGTGCACCGCGATGTGCACCGGGCGCGGGTCGTTGGCTACCCTTGCCGCGTGCCGTCGCTCTTTCGCCGCAAGTCCACTGACCTCGTTGACGAGGCCGTCTCCTCGCTGACCACCGAGGAGACCGCCGAGCGTTCCCGGGGTTACACCCCGACCAAGGGTCGGGAGACGCCGAAGCGGCCGACCGTAGGTCGCCGCCCGGCCGGCCCCAGCCGCCCCCTCACGAAGGAGGAGGAGCGGGAGCGTCGTCGCCGACTGCGCGCCGAGTCCGCGTCGGAGTTCCGCCGTGAGGGCGGCCCGCGTGACCGGGGCCCGGAGCGGCTGCTCGCCCGCAACGTGGTCGACTCCCGGCGTACCGTCGGCACCTGGTTCTTCGGCGGCGCGCTGATCGTGCTGATCGGGTCGAACGCGGCCATGCCGCCGCTGGTTCGGTTGATCTCCAACGTGCTCTGGGGCGCGTTGGCCCTGGGTGTGGTCGTCGACTCGGTGTTGATCTGCCGCAAGATCAGCAAGTTGGTCCGGGAGCGCTTCCCGAAGACCGGCCAGCGGATGGGCTCGCTCTACCTCTACGCGGTCATGCGGTCGATCACCTTCCGGCGGATGCGCGCCCCCGCCCCACAGGTCAAGCTCGGCGACAAGGTCTGACGCCGACCTCCCACGACCTCCACACCATCAGCGAACCGCTGTCCCCGGCGTCCCCGGCGGCAGCGGTTTCGCCGTAGCTGGGCGGATCGCTCCTGCCGAGGGGACGCTGGTGGTACGCAGGGTTCATCCTGCTGAACAGGCTGCCGCTGTTCGCCACGACGAACGCCGAACCGATGGAGCGAACGCATGCCTCCGGAACCGGCCGCTCCGCTGGCCACCATCGCCGCCGCCGTGCGCCGGGAGCGGGAACGGGTGGGCATCTCGCTGACCGAGCTGGCCCGGCGCGCGGGGGTGGCCGAGTCCACCCTCTCCCAACTGGAGTCGGGCACCGGCAACCCGAGCGTGGAGACGCGCTGGGCGCTGGGCGTGGCGCTCGGCGTGCCGTTCAGCCGGCTGGTGGAGCCCGCCGACGACGCCGTACGGGTGATCCGGGCCGGGGACGGGTCCCGGGTCCGCTCCGAGCAGGCCGACTTCACCGGCACGCTGCTCAGCGCGGGGGCGGCACACCTGCGCCGGGACGTCTATCTGATCGAGCTGGAGCCGGGCGCGGCCCGAGCCGCGGACGGGCACACCCCGCGCAGCATCGAACACGTGGTGGTCGCCGCCGGCCGGTTACGCGTCGGCCCCGAGACGGCCCCTGTCGAACTCGGGCCCGGTGACTACGCGGCGTTCCCCGGCGATGCCCCGCACCGCTACGAGGCGCTCGCTCCCGGCACGTTCGCCGTCCTCATCCTGGAGCATCCCTGACCGGCGACGACGATCAGCCCGAGCCAGGCGGCCGTCGAATACGGTAGGGTCGGAGACCAGATTGCCTTATAGGACCAAATGTCCGAAACCATTGGGATAACGTTTGCGCCCGTGGGCCGCACCACAGTGGCGGTGAGCGAGCCCACGCCGTTACCCTCCATCCGCAGCCACAGCCTGCCGGCGCAGGCGACCTGACCGGCACGCGCGAGGCCCCAGCACGACAATTTGCAACGAGGTGACAACGCCGTGAGCGAGCGGACGCGAGCCGGCCACCGGGGCGTGGCAGGCGGCGACCGGACGCCCGGCGATCACCCGGCGACGGCTGCGGAAAGCTCACCTCCGGCGAGAATCGGCCGAGTGGCCGGGTGTGGCGACGGGCGCGGCCAATGAGCGGCCGCTACGCCGACCGGTGGTCAGACCCGAACGAGCCGTCCTGGGTGGTCGAGCCGACCACCGAGTGGCACCCCCAGTTCCCCGGCCAGCGCTATCCCGGCGACATCGGCGTGGCCCACCAGCCGCCACCGCGTGGCCGGGCGACGGTGACCGGCCGAGCCGAGGTGCCACCGCTCGCGCCCACCCGCCCGGACGGCACCTACCTCGGCCGGTCCTGGTCCGACGAACCGCCGGAAGAGCCCGCGGTCCACAACCGGTCCTGGGTGGATGACGAGCCGGGTGAGACACCGACCTACGGCCGGCCCCGGAGCGACGCGCGCTCGGCCGACGCGTCCACCTACGGCCGCAACGACAGCGCCGACCCCCGCGCCTACGACCATGAGCCGTACCGCCGGCCACTACCCGAACCGCCCCGGCGCGACGACCGCCGCTCCCCCGAGTCGGACCGGCGTACCGCCTGGTCCGACCGACGCCCCGTCGAGGAGCGAGGACCCGCGCGGGAGGCCGCCTGGCACCGGGACCAGCCCTCCTCCGAGCGGTACGACAGCCGCCGCCAGCGGCCCGAGCCCACCGACCGGGACCGTGGTTACCCCGGCACGCCGGTCTCCCCCGCGCCCCGCTCCGATTCCGGTTGGGTGCCGGAGCCGGACGACGCACCGCGTCGGCGCGGTACGCACGAGCGACCGGCCGCCGGTTACGACCGCCACCCCGTCGACGGATACGGCGCACGACCCACCCGGGACCGCGACGGCCGACTGGCCGACGACCGGGTCGCCGACGGCACCGACCAGTGGGCACCCGCGGACGGCCGCACCCGGTACCGCGCCGACGGCTACCCGGACCGGGCCGCCGACGACGTTCGCCGCCCGGAGCGGCGCTACCGCGCGGACGAGGGGGCCGGCGCAGCGCCGTCGCCAAACGGTGGACGACGGCACCGGCCCGAGCCGGAGATGCCCGACCATCCCCGCCGCGACGAAGATCGGCGCCGGCCCGACAGCGACCCGCACCGGCAGCAGCCCCGCGAGACCGCGGCCCGCGCCGAGGCGTACCCGGACCGGCGTCCCCGCGAGGAGACCCGACCGGACGCGTACCGCGAGGACGGACATCGCGAGCGCGCGTACCGCGAGGAGCGGCCGCACGACAACGCGTACCGCGATCCTCGGCCGCAGCCCGGCCAACGGCCGGACGGCACCCTGCCCTGGCCGCCGCCGGGTCCGGTGCGCCCGGACCGCACCCGGGAGCCGGGCCACCGCACCGAACCGCACCGCACCGCGGACCCACAACGCGGCGTCGAGCCGGGTACCCCGTCGCGGCCGGACGCGCGGCCCGAGCGGCCGGCGGTCACCCCGTCCCGCTACGACGAGCGACCGGTACGCCCGGCCGCCGCGGCCCCGTCGGCGGCCGGCCACGCCACGCCGGTCCCCTCGGAGCGAACGGTGCCGCCGTCACCCGTCTCCCCCGCTGCGCCCAACCGGGACCGACCCATCTTGGCCGCCCCGGTTTCCCCCGCCTCCGACGTGCCCGTCTCGGGTCCACCCGCCGCACGCCTCCGGCTGGAG
This sequence comes from Micromonospora sp. NPDC005215, assembly GCF_040607915.1. Taxonomy (NCBI): domain Bacteria; kingdom Bacillati; phylum Actinomycetota; class Actinomycetes; order Micromonosporales; family Micromonosporaceae; genus Micromonospora; species Micromonospora sp. NPDC005215. The sequence goes on from NZ_JBEXHQ010000050.1 coordinate 13,587, forward strand.
TACCTGCCCGCGCCGGTGGACCCGCCCACCTCCGACGAGCGCTCGGAGGTGCCACCCGCGCCGGAGCGCCGGACACCGACCGAACCGGCACCGGCCGTCGGTGCACACCCCAGCGCACCGCCGCGTTACCCCGGCCCGGACCCCACGGACCGCCCAATCGACAAGCGGCACGGCGGCGAGCCGACCGCGGACCGCCGCCGGTTCGGTGACCCGTCGGGCAGCACCGCCCCGACCGACCACCGCCCGACGCCGCACTCCCCAGACCGGACCGCCTCGGAGCAGCGCCCGCCCTCCCCGGACCGGCCGGCCTCCCCCGACCGGACCGCCTCGGAGCAGCGCCCGCCCTCCCCGGACCGGCCCGCCTCGGAGCAGCGCCCGCCGGAACGGACGGCTCCGACGGCGGACGCACGCCCGTCGGTCGCGCCGCCGCCCACCTGGCAGGTCCCGAACCCGGCGGCGGCCCCGCCCGCCCCGACAGCGCCAGCCCCGGAGCCCCCGGTGCAGGACCCCGGCGCGGCACTCCCGCCCGCCCCTGGCACGCCGCGCCGCTACGTACCGCCGCCACCCTCAGAAGGGCCGCTCGACGCCGTCCAAGACCCGGACGAGGTTACGGGCACCCGTGGACCGGACGCGTGGTTCAGCTCCGCTCAGCCCGCCGACTCGGATCCGGGCGGGCCTGCGCCGGACCGGCAGTCGTCCGAGTCGGCCGACGATGATTCGACGGCGGGCGACCGCGACCTGTCCACCACACCGACACCCGACCTGTCGGCGGCGCCGGCCACCGCGGACCGGGATCTGTCGACACCGACCACCGTGGACCGGGATCTGTCGGCGTGGACCACCGACGTCCGTCCCGATCCGAGTGACGAGCACGGGGACAGGCCGACACCGACCGACGCTCCCCAGCCCGTCTCCGCGTCGCCCGCACGCCCGACCGTCGACGCCTGGGCCGACGACCCGCAAGACGACGCACAAACACCTGTCGGACCGGAATCGGCGTACGACGACCAGCCCGTCTCCGGCGCGCCTGCCCCCGCGACACCACACCATCAGGCCGACGTCCTCGCCGAGGCCGACAAGAATTTGGTCACCGCTCATCTGGTCGGGGACACCGATCCCGTCGCGCACGACCCCACTCACGACGCCGAGCCGTACGCCTGGCCGTCCGACGCCGAGGGCGATCCGGACACCAGCGGGTCGACGGACGGCTCGCGAGCCGACGACTGGTCGGATGACGTCGTTCTACCGGCCCCGTCCGCAATGTCTGATGACAACGATTCTCCCGTCTCGGCCCCACCGGTCTCGGCCCCACCGGTCCCGGCTGACCACACGCCACCGGCCCTGACGCCCGTCTCCGCACCCCCAGCGCCCGCGCCGCCGGTCGCCGCAGCACCCGTTTCCGCGCCGCCCGCCTCCGCAGCACCGGTCTCCGCAGCACCGGTATCCGCGCCGCCCGCGTCGGTGCCACCGCCCGTCTCCGCCCCGCCGACCGCCCCCACGCCCGTGTCCGCGCCACCCGCGTCGACAGAGCCGGCCCACGCGCCACCCGCCGCCGCCCCGCCGACACAGCCGACCCAGGCACCACCCATCTCCGCGCCACCCGCGTCGGCAGAGCCGACCCACGCGCCACCCGCCGCCGGCCCGCCGACACAGCCGACCCACGCACCACCCATCTCCGCGCCACCGGCGTCGGCGGTGCCGACGTCCGCACCACCCGCCTCCAGCGTTCCCGGCCCGAGGACCGGCTCGCGCGCGGAGGAGGCGCCCGTCTCCGCGCCACCCGGCGACACTCCACCGGCGGCGACCCGCCCGTCGCTGGCCGACCCGGGCGACCCGGAGCAGGTCCTCGCGGCGTACCGCTGGCGGTTGGACCCGGTCACCCTGCGCGAGGAGCTGACGGAGCCGGACGACCTGCGGGCCATCCGGCGGCGGCTGACCGAGAAGCTGGGCTCGGCGATCGACAACCGCGCCCGGGCCCGGCTGCTCAGCCTGCGGGCGGTGGCCTCGCGGATCCTCGGCGACCTGGACGACGCGCTGGCCGATGGTCGGCTCGCCCTCACCTACGCCGAGGCCACCGGCGAGCTACGTCGAACCTCGTTGGCCCAGGCCCGGCTGGCCCACGTCCTACGCTGGCGTGGCAGCTTCGCCGAGGCGGACCAACTTTTCGCCCAGGCCAACTCGATCGAGCTACCCGACCGGTTGCGGGCCGCACTGCACGAGCACGCCGGACGGTCGTGTTACGACCAGGGACGGCTCATGGAGGCCTGCCAGCACTTCGAGCAGGCGCTCGACCTGCGCGGTGCCGGCGACGCGGAACTGCTGGACCGGGTCCGGGTGGCCCTCGACGCGGTCGCCGTCCGGGCCACGGCCGACGGCTTCGGGCCGTACCGCCGGGGTCGGGACGAGGTGCTCGACCGGGACCGGCCCCCGGTGCCGGAGCGGAACGGGCCGCTGTGGGGTTACACCGGCCAGGACGGCGAAATGGTCATCCCCGCCCGGTACGCCGAGGCGCAGCCGTTCCACGACGGGCTGGCCTGGGTTCGCCGGCCGGACACCGACCGGTGGTCGCTGATCAACCTGCTCGGCACCACGGTGATCCCGCCGTCCTACCGGGCGCCGCACCCGTTCAGCGACGGCCTGGCCTGGGTGGTCGGCGACGGCGGTTGGACGGCCATCGACGCGACCGGCGCGGTGCAGGTCCCGCCCAACTTCGCCGAGGTACGACCGTTCCGCCGCGGGTTGGCCGCGGTTCGACGCGAGGGGTGGGGGGCGGTCGACCGGACCGGTCGGATCGTCGTGCCCACCCGCTACCACGGGTTCCTCACCGAGTTGGCCGACGGCCAGCAAATCGACGGCTTCACCGACGAGGGGCTCGCCGTGGTCGACGTGGCCGGCCGGCGCGGGGTGGTGGACCGCACCGGCGCGGTGCTGGTCCCGCCGACCCACCCGCAGCTGGTCATCCACCCGGTGGCGTTCCTGGTCGGCAGCGGCGGGCGGTGGGGTGCGCTGGACCGGCGCGGCGAGCCACTGATCGATGTGGTGCACCGCGATCGCGCCGAGGTGTTGGCGGAGATCGATCGGCTGCTCACCGACGCCAACCCGGTGCTCTGAGCCGCCGGTCGACGACGGTGATCCACCGGGGCTAGGGTCGGTACATGGAATTCCGACACCTGGGCCGTTCAGGTCTACTGGTCAGTGAAATCTCGTACGGCAACTGGATCACCCACGGTTCACAGGTCGAGGAGGACGCGGCGTTCGCCTGCGTCCGGGCCGCCCTCGACGCGGGGATCACCACCTTCGACACCGCCGACGTGTACGCCGGCACCCGGGCCGAGGACGTGCTCGGCCGGGCGTTGCAGAACGAGCGTCGCGAGGGCCTGGAGATCTTCACCAAGGTCTACTGGCCGACCGGGCCGGGTCGCAACGACCGGGGCCTGTCCCGCAAGCACATCATGGAGTCGATCAACGGCTCGCTGCGCCGGCTGCGCACCGACTACGTGGACCTCTACCAGGCCCACCGCTACGACAGCAGCACCCCGCTGGAAGAGACGATGGAGGCGTTCGCCGACGTCGTGCACTCCGGCAAGGCGCACTACATCGGCGTCTCCGAGTGGACCGCCGAGCAGCTGCGCGCCGCCCACCCGCTCGCCCGGGAGCTGCACATCCCGCTGGTCTCCAACCAGCCACAGTATTCGATGCTCTGGCGGGTCATCGAGGCTGAGGTCGTGCCGGCCAGCGAGGAGCTGGGCATCGGGCAGATCGTCTGGTCGCCGATGGCACAGGGCGTGCTCTCCGGCAAGTACCTTCCGGGGCAGCCGCCGCCGGCCGGTTCCCGGGCCACCGACGAGAAGTCGGGTGCGAGCTTCATCTCCCGGTTCATGAACGACGACGTGCTCACCCGGGTCCAGCAGCTCAAGCCCCTCGCGGAGCAGGCCGGGCTCAGCATGGCCCAGCTCGCCGTGGCGTGGGTCCTGCAGAACCCGAACGTCTCGTCGGCGATCATCGGCGCGTCCCGCCCCGAGCAGGTGCACGACAACGTCAAGGCGGCCGGGGTGAAGCTCGACTCCGGGCTGCTCAAGGCGATCGACGAGATCGTCGAGCCGGTCACCGAACGAGACGCGGCGAAGACCGAGTCCCCCGCACAGCGTCCCTGACGCCGGACCGGTCCGGTCGGCGCACCCACGCGCCGACCGGACCGGTCAGCTCAACTCCGCCCGTCGCCGGTCAGCTCTGCCAGAACCGGATCAGGTCGAGACCGACGGCGTAGAGCCATGAGGGCAGGCCGAGCAGGTCACCGACCGCGAAGACCGCGTCGAAGAACCAGCCGCCGATCCGCGGGTTCCACAACAGCGCGAAGAGCAGCAGGAAACCGTACGGCGCGAACAGGTCGTACATCTTGCGCCACTGCGGGTTGAGCCACGGCTGGATCATGTTGCCGCCGTCCAGGCCGGGCACCGGAAGCAGGTTCAACACGCTCGCGGTGAGCTGGAGGAAGGCGAGCAGCGCCACCCCGGCCCAGAACTCCACCGGGCCACCCGACTGGGTGCCGATCCGTATCGCCGCCACCAACACCAGCGTGAACAGCACGTTTGTCGCCGGGCCGGCGAGGCTGACCAGCGTGTGCCGCAGTCGGCCCGGGATGGCGTGCCGGTCCACCCAGACCGCGCCGCCGGGCAGGCCGATGCCACCGAGCAGCACCACCACCACCGGCAGCACTATCGACAGCAGCGGGTGGGTGTACTTCAACGGGTTGAGCGTCAGGTAGCCGCGGTGGGCGATGTCCCGGTCGCCGGCCCGGTAGGCCACCACCGCGTGGGCGTACTCGTGCAGGCAGAGCGAGACCAGCCAGCCGGACACCACGAACAGGAACACGTTGAACCGGACGCTGCCGTAACCGTTCCACGCCAGCACCCCGCTGACCGCGAAGAGGGCGACCAGGCCGAGGAAGACCGGGCTGGGCCGAAACGCCGCCTTGGGTACGCCGAGGACCAGCCCGTCGGCTCCCGGCCGGTCGTAGGCCATCACTCGGCCGTGGGCAGCAGGCTCATCCGGTACTCCACCCGGTCGTCCTCCACCAGTGCGACCGAGGTGACGCCGGACGCCGCGAGCTCCCGCCAGGTCTGACCGATCCAGGATTCGGCGTCGGCCTGGCTGCCGAACGACTCCGCCGGTCCCTCGACCGTCTGGCCGTCCGTGCCCTCGTACCGCCAGCTCCACGCCATGCCGCGTCTCCCCTCGCCGCTGATGTCCCCGTGGGACGAACCCTCGCCAGCGTAGTCGGCCCGGCGCGCAACGGCCGCTCGCTCGCCCCGGCGGGACCCACGGGGTGGATCAATCCGATCGACGCCGGCCGGTACGGTGGCTCGGTGCTGACACGGGGAGTACTGCTCGGCGACCGGTACCGGCTGGGCGAGCGGGTGGCGACGGGTGGGATGGGCGCGGTCTGGCGCGGCACGGACGTGCTGCTGGAACGCGAGGTCGCCGTGAAGGTGCTGCTGCCGTCTCTGGTCGCCGATCCGGAGTTCACCGCCCGGTTCCGGGCCGAGGCGCGGATGCTGGCCGCGCTGCGGCACCCCGGCGTGGTCCCGGTGCACGACGTGGGGCAGGCCGCGCTCGACGACGGCAGCCAGGTCGACTACCTGGTGATGGAGTACGTCGAGGGCGAGCCGTTGTCCGCCCGGGTACGCGCGGCGGGGCGGCTGGATCCGGCCACCACCATGTCGGTGCTGGCCCAGGCCGCCGACGCGCTGCACACCGCCCACCTCGCCGGCATCGTGCACCGGGACGTGAAGCCGGGCAACCTGCTGGTCAAGGCGGACGGCACTGTGGTGCTCGTCGACTTCGGCATCGCCCGGTCGCGCGGCATGGCCGGGCTCACGGCGGCGAACATGGTGCTCGGCACCGCCTCGTACATGTCCCCGGAGCAGGCCAGCGGGCAACCGGTCTCGGCCGCCACCGACGTCTACGCGCTCGGCGCGGTGGCGTACTTCTGCCTCGCGGGGCAGCCGCCCTTCCACGGTGACAGCCCGCTGGCGGTGGCGTTGCGGCACGCCCAGGAGGAGCCGGCGGCGCTGCCGGCGGACACCCCGCCGGCGGTCGCCGCCGTGGTGGCCCGCGCACTGGCCAAGCGCCCGGCGGACCGGTTCGGCAGCGCCGCCGAGCTGGCCGCTGCCGCCGCCGACGCCCGCGACTCGACTCTGGCCCGCATCCCGGTGTCCGCCCGCCCACCGTGGGCGTTGGCCGCCCCGCCCGTGCCGACCGCCACCCCGCCCGCTCCGCTCGCCGTCGCACCGCCGGCCGTCGCACCGCCCGTCAAGGGCGCCACGCCGGCGGCCCTCGCACCGGCCAACGCAGGCCCCCACTCGGCCGTCCCGAGCCCCACGCCGCCCGGGTCGGCATCCGCGCCGACACCGCCGGTCCCGCCCACGGACCCGGGTTCTGCCCTGCCAGCCTTCGACGCCCGACCGGCCCGAAGCGGGGCGACCCGCGAGGACCCGCTGCTGCCGTCGGCTCGGCGGCGCGGGCCACTGCTGGTCGGCGTGGGCGCGATCGTCCTCGTCGCGCTGGTCGCCGGAGCCGTGGCGGCGCTGCGACCCGATGCCGGCGTTGGCAGGACGACCAGTCCAGCGGCGCTGACGGGTGGATCGACGTCGGGTGCCGGCGTCGCGCCACCGACCGCAGACACCACCACCCCGGGACCCCGACCCAGCGGCCCGCCGAGCGCCGGCCGGACCGCGACCGCCACACCGACCGGCGGTGGCCGATCGGGTACCCCCGCCGGCGGCGGCCCGGCCACCCGCAGCGCGGCACCGGGGACCAGGCCGACCGGGGCGGCCAGCGGCAGACCGACTCCCAGTGGCAGCGCGGCGAGCCGGCCCAATCCGTACACGGCGGCGCAGGCGTGCGGCAGCGGCTATCAGGTGATCGACTCGGCGACGCTGACCGACGGGGGCAGTCGCCGGCAGGGCCGGGTCTACCTGCTCTACCACTCGGGCAACGGCAACAACTGCGTGGTCACCCTGAAGGACACCGCGGTCGGCACGAAGTCGGCGGTGTCGGCGTACCTGGAGGTGCAGGGACGGGTCCGCGGCACCGACAGCGGGTCCTTCGACTACTACGCGGGACCGGTGCGGGCGTCCGCCGCCGGTGCGTGCGTGAAGTGGGGCGGCGCGACCGGCGGGGTCAGCTACGGCAGCGGCTTCGAACACTGCGATTGACCGCCGGCCCTCCCGCGTACGGGAAGGAGCTGGCAGGCCAGATCTTGGACACTTTCCGTTCCGCGCTAACGGAAACGGTCCAAGATTGCCAGCGATCGCGGGCGAAGCGGCGCGGGGTGGAAGAGCTCGTGCAGGGGAAGCGGACGCTTGCCAGCAATGGACGCGGAACGGACTTTCGATCTCCGGGAGGGCTGGGGCGACGTGCCCAGACTCCGAGGAGGCGAACTAAGGTACGGGCATGTCCGTAGACGGGTGGAACACGGTCCTGGTGCTCGGCGGGACCCGGTCCGGCAAGTCCGAGTTCGCCGAGTCCCTGGTCACCGACGCTCCGGTGGTCCGCTACCTCGCCACCGCGCCCGAGGGCGACCCGGAGGACACCGAGTGGGCGACCCGGCTGGCGGCGCACCGCGTCCGGCGGCCGGGCAGTTGGACCACCGAGGAGACCTCCGAGGACCCGCGCCGGCTGGCCGACGTGCTCGCGTCCGCCGAGCCCAACGAGACGCTGCTCGTCGATGACCTGGGCGGCTGGGTGACGGTGCTGCTCGACCCGGATCACCAGCCGGCCGACGACGTGGCGACGATCGCGGAGCTGGCCGAGGCGATCCGCACCTGCCCGGCCCGGGTGGTGCTGGTGAGCCCCGAGGTGGGGCTGTCGCTGGTGCCGACCACCCCGCTGGGTCGGGCGTTCACCGACGCGTTGGGCGCTGCCAACCGCGCGGTCGCCGACGCCTGCGACGCGGTGGCTCTCGTGGTCGCCGGCCAGCCGGTCTGGCTGAAGCCGACCGCCAGCGTGACCGCCCCGGCGGTCCCCGCCAGCGCGCGCGCCCAGGTGGTGGCGGCGCACCTGGCCGACGCCGAGCCCACCCCCGAGGTGCAGCTGCCCGACGTGCTGACCCACACGCCGCCGGTCGTGCCGAGCCAGGAGCCCGGCAACCCCTGGGCCGCCCCGACCATGACGCTGCCGATGGTGGCCACCGGGCTGGTCATCCAGCCGGGCATGGAGCTGCCGATGCCCGACGAGTACGCGGGCCCGCAGGCGGTGGACCGGCTGGCCACGCTGGACGTACCGGGCGCCGGGCTGGGCGTGCTGGACCGGGTGGTCGGTTTCGCCGCCGCCACCCAGGGCACCGCCACCCCCCAGGCCTGGGGGTCGGTGCGGGTGTTGCTGCTGCACGGCGACCACGCCGGCGGGGCGTCGGCCGGCACCGTCGCCGGTGAGTCGGCGCGGCGGGCCGCACAGGCCCGCGCCGGCCGGGGCGCGTTGGCGCGACTCGCCGCCGAGAGCGGCGCCAGCCTGCAGGTGGTGGACACTCCCGCCGCCGCGCCGATGGAGGACCAGCCGGCGCTCTCGCTCGACCAGGTGGAGTCCGCGCTGCGCTACGGCTGGCGGCTCGCCGAGCAGGCCGCCGACGCGGGCGTACAGCTGCTGGTGCTGGGGGCGTGCGGAGCCGGCACCGAGGCGGCGGCCGCGGCGGTGCTCGCGGCGACCGCGGGCGCGGAGCCGCCCGCCGTGCTGGGCCGGGTCATCACCGAGTCCGGCGAGATCGACGACGCGGCGTGGATGATCCGCTGCGCGGCGGTACGCGACGCGCTGCACCGCACCCGCCGCTCGTCGCGCGGTGCCAAGGACATCCTGGCCGAGCTGGGCGGCGGCGACGTGGCGGTGGCCAGCGGCGTGCTGCTCGGCGCCACCGCCCGCCGGGTGCCGGTGCTGCTCGACGGGCCGGTCGGGCTGGCCGCCGGCATGGTCAGCCGCGACCTGGCCGGGCAGGCCCGGCACTGGTGCCTGCTCGCCGACCATGGCGGTCACCCGGCGGTGCGGCTCGCCGCCGACGTGCTCGGCCTCACCCCACTGCTCGACCTGCGGATGGATCTCGGCGAGGGCGCGAACGCGCTTGTCGCGCTCCCGCTGCTGCGCTCGGTGCTCGCCCTGGCCGCCGCCCTGCCGGTCCACCCGTCGCTCGGCGGCGACGAGGACCAGAGCCCGAGCGCCGACGAGCCGGCCTACCCTGACGCGACTCTCGACGAGTCCGACTTCGCCGAGCCGGAGCCGGCCGGTCCGGGTCCGGCGAGCACCGGGGCGGACGAGCAGCCGGCGTCGGGTTGGCGTGCCGGCTGAGTCGCGGTTCCTCGCGGGAACCCGGCTGGCGGTCACCACGTTCACCACGCTGCCGGTGCGGGCCGGGCGGATCGACCGCCCGGTCGCCGGCATCGCGATGGCACTCGCCCCGCTGGTCGGCGCGCTGCTCGGCGCCCTGCTGGCCGGTGTGCTGCTGCTGACCGGCGCGTTCGCTCCCCCGCTGGTGGCCGCGGGTGTGACGGTCGGCGTGGCCGCACTGCTCACCCGCGGGCTGCACCTGGACGGGCTGGCCGACACCGTGGACGCGCTCGGCTCGTACCGGCGGGGGGCGGCCGCACTGGAGATCATGAAGAAACCGGACGTCGGCCCGTTCGGGGTGGTCGCCCTGGTGGTCGTCCTGCTGGTGCAGGCGGCGGCGCTGGCCGACCTGGCGGGGCGGTCCGGGCCGGCGACTCTCGCGGCGGTGGTCGCGGCGACCGCCGCCGGGCGGTTCGGCGTCACAGTGGCCTGCCGGCGGGGAGTGCCGGCGGCCCGACCGGACGGGCTCGGCGCGCTGGTGGCGGGCACGGTCGGCCCGGTGGCACTGGCCGTCGGCGCGGTCGCCGTCGCGCTGCTGGCGGTGCCCGCGGTGCCGGGCCGCCCGTGGCAGGGGCCGCTGGCCGTCGCCGCCGCACTCGCCGTCGCCCTCGCGCTGCTGACCCACGTGGTACGCCGGCTCGGCGGGATCACCGGCGACGTGCTCGGAGCGACAGTCGAAGTGGTCACCACGCTGGTCTACCTGGGTGTGGTGCTGTCCGCCTGAACCGGGCACGGCAGGCCGGGTAGCGTTCGGCTCGACAGCACCGGCACGGCCCACCGGGGGACCCAGCATGCTCATCACTGACGACTTCCTGCCCGTACCGGTGCCGGAGTCGCTCAGCGCGACCTACCTGGTGCCGATGGCGGGGCTGCCGAAGGTCAGCGCGAAGACCGCGGTGGCGGCGTTGAGCGGCCGGCTGGCCGAGCCGGTGCACGGGCTGGCCCGGCAGATGCTGGACAGCCCGCTGATGAGCGTCGACACCCGGCCGATCGCCGATTTTCCCGAGCTGCCACCGGACCTGCTCACCGCGTTCGGCGCCACCGAGGAGCAGTTGGCCCGGCTGGCCGCGGCGACCCACCTGGTGGTCGTGCAGGCCGAGTACCGGCCCGGCTGGCCACCCGCGCACGAGTGGGCGGCCCGCGCTGTCGCGGCCGCGGTGGCGGAATCCGCCGACGGCGACGTGGTGGACGTCTTCGGGTTGCAGTTCCTCGACCCGGCGACCGCGCTGCGCTCACTCCCCGACGAGCAGGGCCGCATCCGACTTGTCGACTGGGTGCTGGTGCCGTACTCCTCGGACACCGAGGGGCTGTGGTTCACCACCAAGGGGCTGCGCCGCTTCGGGCTGCTCGAACTGCAGACCCAGGGGGTGCCCGACCACCTCACCCGCGCCTGGGGTGCGGTGATGACCGGGGCGGCCCGTCGGCTGCTGCGGGACTGGACCGACGGGCTCACCGGCGAGGAGGTGCCGGCGTTCGTGCAGCTGCCGGTGCTGGCCACGGTCACCGGGCACGACATCGCGGTGGCGTACGGCAACCCGGAGCAGCACGGCGCGACGGCCCCGGTGCTGCTGCGCCTGGAGTTGGACCCGGCGACCGACCCGGAGGCCGACTCGTTCCTGAGCCTGCGCCCGCCGGCCGGGCACCCGGGCCCGGACGGGCGCTACTTCGCCGCCGCCTGCGCCACCCTGTTCTCCGGGATCCAGCCGGACGTGCGCTACGCCCGCTCCGGTGACGCGATGAGTCGGGCGGTCGCCACCGCGCGAAAGGCGCTGGGCGACGCGCGGGCCCGGTTCGTGGCCGCTCAGTTGCCCGCCGAGTCGCAGTTGGTGGTCAAGTACGGCCTGCCCGGCGACGACGGCCCGGAGTACGTCTGGGCGGGCGTGACCTCGTGGGAGACCCCGGAACGGATCGTCGGCGTGAGCGCCAGCGACGCCAACACCGATCCGAGCGTGCGGATCGGCGCCCCGGTCGTGGTGGAGGCCACCGACGTGGTCGACTGGGCGATCCTCGACGCCACCGGCGTCATCGAGGGCGGCTGGACCCAGGCCGTCCTGGACTCCGGCACCCCCCCGACCCCCTAACCCCCCACCCGCCCCGCCCCGCCCCGCCCCTGTTGATCAAGAGGTTTGCGTCAGGTTCGCGGGCGCGGATGACGCAAACCTCTTGATCAACGGTCGAAGCCCCGGTGGGCGGAGCCCCCGGGGTGGGGGTGGGGTGGGGGTTAGCGCACCGAGGGGGTCACGAAGGGGGGTTTGGTCAGGGTCAGGGGGGCTCGGCGGCCCCGGATGTCGATCTCGACCTGGTCGCCTTCGGACAGGTTGGCGTCGGTGTCCAGCAGGGCCAGCGCGATGCCCTGCTTGCGGGTCGGCGAGAAGGTGCCGCTGGTCACCTCGCCGACCTGCCGGTCACCCACGTGCAGGGTCATGCCGGGGCGCGGAATGGCCCGGTCGACGGCGACCAGGCCGCGCAGCGTACGACGAGGGCCGGCGGCCTTCTCGGCGAGCAGCGCGTCGCGGCCCCAGAAGGCCGGCTTGTCCCAACCGACGGCCCAGCCCGAGCGGGCCTGCACCGGGGTGATGTCCGCCGAGAGGTCCTGCCCGTGCAGCGGGTACCCCATCTCGGTACGCAGCGTGTCCCGGGCGGCCAGCCCGCAGGCCCGCAGCTCGAACGCCTCCCCCGCGGCGAACAGCGCGTCCCAGACGGTCACCGCGTGCTCCGCCGGCACCACCAGCTCGTATCCCAGCTCGCCCGTGTAGCCGGTGCGGCAGACGGTCAACTCCACCCCGGCCAGGCTCGCCGCGGAGAAGCTCATGTAGCCGTGCTCGGTGGGCAGGCCGAGGGCGGCCAGCAACTCGGCAGAGCGAGGGCCCTGCACGGCCAGCACGGCGTACCCCTCGTGCTCGTCGGTGACGGTGACCTGCGCGGGCGCGGCGGCGCGCAACCGGCGCACCACCTCGGCGGTGTTCGCCGCGTTCGGGATGAGGAAGACGTGGTCGTCGGCGTACAGGTAGGCGATGATGTCGTCCACCACACCACCGGTGGCGTCGTCGCAGCAGAGCGTGTACTGCGCCCGGCCCGGACCGATCCGGCCCAGGTCGTTGCTGAGGCAGGAGTTGACGAAGCCAGCCGCGCCGGGCCCACTCACCCGGGCCTTGCCGAGGTGCGACACGTCGAAGACCCCGACCGCGGTACGCACCGCGGTGTGCTCCTTGAGCACCCCGCCGCCGGCGTACTCCAGCGGCATCTCCCAGCCCCCGAAGGGGGCGAACTTGGCGCCGGCGGCGATGTGCCGCTCGTGCAGCGGGGAACGGCGCAGCCGGGTCGCGGCGGCGTCGAAGGTCACGTCGGTCATGGGTGGCAACTTACCGGGGACACGGTCGCTGGTTAGCATCGGCGGGAGCCCGCTGGCACTGTCGGCGGGACAGCCATGACGTTCGGCGGGTACGTTCCGCCGGAGACCTTCACCGCTGGTACGCGACGCCGCGACCGGCCCGGCCCGCCCGGAGTAGCTTCAGTGACATCACCCCGCACGACCAACCTGAGCCTGGTCGACACCGACCCGGCCGAGCTCGCCGTCGACGCGATCGTGATCGGCGTGCACAGCCAGACCGGAGAGCAGGGCGCCACCAGCGGCCTCGCCGGCACCCTGCTGCTCGCCAGCGGCGCGGAGAGCATCGCCGTCGCGTTCGACGGAAAGCTGACCGAGACGCTGGCGCTGCTCGGCGCGACCGGTGGGCCGGGTGAGGTCATCAAGTTGGCCACGCTGGGCACCGTGACCGCCCCGCTGGTCGCCGCGGTGGGGCTCGGCCCGGAGCCGTCGGGCGCCGCTCCGGCCCCGGAGGCGTTGCGCCGGGCCGCCGGTTCGGCGATCCGGGCCCTGGCGGGCGCGTCCAGGGTCGCGCTGTCCATGCCGCTGCCGGACGACACGGACGCGTCGGCTGAGCTGCGCGCGGTCGCCGAGGGCGCGCTGCTCGGTGGGTACCGGTTCGCCGGTTACAAGACCCGGCCGCAGCCGACCCGGCGGGAGCCGGTGACCGAGGTGCTCATCGCGGTGCCGGACGCGGGCGACGCGGGCGCCCAGGCGGAGATCACCCGGGCGCAGGTGGTGGCGGGTGCGGTCCGGCTCACCCGGGACTGGGTGAACACCGCTCCGAACGAGTTGCGTCCGCCGTCGTTCGCCGACGCGGTCGCCGGTGCCGCCCGGGACGCGGGCCTCGGCGTCGAGGTGCTGGACGAGGCGGAGCTGGCCGCCGGCGGTTACGGCGGCATCGTCGCGGTCGGGCAGGGCTCGGAGGCCCCGCCGCGGCTGGTGAAGCTCACCTACACGCCGCAGGACGGCGGCAACGGCAAGCGGGTCGCGCTGGTCGGCAAGGGGATCACCTTCGACACCGGCGGCATCTCGATCAAGCCGGCGCAGGGCATGTGGGAGATGAAGTCCGACATGGGCGGCGCGGCCGCGGTGGGCGCGGCCATGCTGGCGATCGCCGCGCTGAAGCCGGCGGTGGCGGTCAGCGCCTACCTGCCGATGGCGGAGAACATGCCGTCGGGCACCAGTTACCGGCCGGGTGACGTGATCACCATGTACAACGGCAAGCGGGTCGAGGTGCTCAACACCGACGCCGAGGGCCGGATGATCCTGGGCGACGCGATGGCCCGCGCCTGCGAGGACGGCACCGACTACCTGTTCGAGACCTCCACCCTGACCGGCGGCCAGGTGGTCGCGCTGGGCAAGCGGGTGGCGGGCGTGATGGGCACTCCGGAGCTGTGCGAGCGGGTCCAGGCGGTCGGCGACGCCGTCGGCGAGCCCGCCTGGCCGATGCCGCTGCCCGACGACGTGCGCAAGGGCATGGAGTCCGACGTGGCGGACATCTCGCAGGTCAACGCCGGGATGGACCGGGCCGGTCACATGCTGCAGGGCGGGGTCTTCCTGCGCGAGTTCGTGACCGACGACGTGGCGTGGGCGCACATTGACATCGCCGGGCCGAGCTACCACTCGGGCGAGCCGACCGGCTACTGGACCAAGGGCGGCACCGGCGTCCCGGTCCGCATGCTGGTGCAGCTCGTCGAGGATGTCGCCGCCAACGGCTGACGATCTGCCGACCCGGGGCGTCCTCCTCCTGGGGGCGCCCCGGTCGCGTTCACTACCGCTCGGGGCGGCGTTTACGCCGTTCGTTGAAGTCGCGCATCCGCTGCGGGTAGCCCATCAGCCGGACGTCGTACACCGGGATGCCCATCCGGTACGCGAAGCGCCGCGCGCCGTCCGGGCCGTCGATGCGACGCCGGGTCCACTCCCCGTCGTCGGCGATCAGGATGACGGTGGTCTCCGTCACCGTCGTCCGGGGTTCGATGAACGCCTCGACGCCGCGCCGGCTCCGGATGAAATTCTCCAGATGCTCCAGGTCGCCACGATCGGCGGCACGGTCACGGCTCGACACAGCCGTCTGTTTGCGGCGCCGGAACAACCCCACCGGATCTCTCCCCCATGGTGCGTCAATCGACAACGGTGCCAAGGGTACGTGTCGCCGACGTGTCGTTGGGCACCTCGGTACGCACCCTGTGCCCGGTGGTGACAAGATGACCGAGGTGGGGTGTGCCTGTGTTACACCCCCGTGACCCCCGATGCAGCGACGCGACCTGGGAGTTGGACGTGAGCGAGCCGAACGAAGCGACCTTCGACATTGTCATCCTCGGAGGTGGCAGCGGCGGTTACGCGGCGGCGCTGCGCGCCGCCCAGCTGGACCTGAAGGTCGCGCTGATCGAGAAGGGCAAGCTCGGCGGCACCTGCCTGCACAACGGCTGCATTCCGACGAAGGCGCTGCTGCACGCGGCCGAGATCGCCGACCAGGCCCGCGAGTCGGAGCAGTTCGGTGTGAAGGCCGAGCTGATCGGCATCGACATGGCCGGGGTCAACGCGTACAAGGACGGCGTGATCTCCCGCCTGTACAAGGGCCTGCAGGGCCTGGTGGGCGGTTCGAAGAACATCACCTTCGTGGCCGGCGCGGGCAAGCTCGTCGGCAAGAACGTCGTCGAGGTCGACGGCAAGCGCTACACCGGCCGCAACCTGATCCTGGCCTCCGGCTCGTACGCCAAGAGCCTGCCCGGCCTGGAGGTCGACGGCGAGCGGATCATCACGAGCGACCACGCCCTGACGATGGACCGGGTGCCGTCGTCGGTGATCGTGCTCGGTGGCGGCGTGATCGGCGTCGAGTTCGCCAGCGTGTGGAAGTCCTTCGGGGTGGACGTGACGATCGTCGAGGCGCTGCCCCGGCTGGTCGCCGCCGAGGACGAGGAGTCGTCGAAGGCGTTGGAGCGGGCGTTCCGCAAGCGGAAGATCAACTTCAAGGTCGGCAAGCCGTTCGAGAAGGTCGAGAAGACCGAGAGCGGCGTCAAGCTGACCATCCAGGGCGGCGACACCGTCGAGGCGGAGCTGCTGCTGGTCGCCGTGGGTCGCGGCCCGAACACCGCCAACCTCGGGTACGAGGAGCAGGGCGTCACGATGGACCGCGGCTACGTGCTTACCGACGAGCGGCTGCGCACCAGCGTGCCCAACGTCTACGCGGTCGGTGACATCGTGCCTGGCCTCCAGCTCGCGCACCGCGGCTTCCAGCAGGGCATCTTCGTCGCCGAGGAGATCGCCGGGCAGACCCCGGCCGTGATCGACGAGGTCGGCATCCCGCGGGTCACCTACTGCGACCCGGAGCTGGCGTCGGTGGGTCTCACCGAGGCGAAGGCCAAGGAGCAGTACGGGGCCGACAAGGTCCAGGCGTACAACTACCCGCTGGGCGGCAACGGCAAGAGCCAGATCCTCAAGACCACCGGCTTCGTGAAGCTGGTCCGGGTCGAGGACGGCCCCGTCGTCGGCGTCCACATGGTCGGCGCGCGGGTGGGTGAGCTGATCGGTGAGGCGCAGCTCATCTACAACTGGGAGGCGTACCCGGCCGAGGTCGCCCAGCTCGTGCACGCCCACCCGACCCAGAACGAGGCCCTGGGCGAGGCGCACCTGGCCCTCGCCGGCAAGCCGCTGCACGCGCACGCCTGATCACCCAAACCGCGGCGTCCGGCGACGGGCGAAGATCCCCCAAGGGGAATGAAGGAGTCTGGAGAACATGCCGGTATCGGTCACCATGCCCCGGCTCGGCGAGAGCGTCACCGAGGGCACCGTCACGCGCTGGCTCAAGCAGGAGGGCGACACCGTCGAGGTCGACGAGCCCCTGCTCGAGGTCTCGACCGACAAGGTCGACACCGAGATCCCGTCGCCCGCGGCGGGCGTGCTGAGCCGGATCGTGGTCGGCGAGGACGAGACCGCCGAGGTCGGCAGCGAGCTGGCGGTCATCGCCGGTGAGGGCGAGTCGACCGGCGGTGGCGAGGCCGCCGCTCCGCAGGAGCAGGCACCGGCCGAGGCCGTCGAGCCGGCCACCGAGCCGACCGCCGCCGCCGAGGGCACCGCCGACGAGGTGGCCCAGGACGAGGCCCCGGCCGAGACGCCGGCTCCGGCCGCCGCCTCGTCGGGCGAGGGCACCGCGGTGAAGATGCCGGCCCTGGGTGAGAGCGTCACCGAGGGTACTGTCACCCGCTGGCTCAAGCAGGTCGGCGAGACCATCGAGGTCGACGAGCCGCTGCTGGAGGTCTCCACCGACAAGGTCGACACCGAGATCCCGTCGCCGGTCGCCGGCACCGTGCTGGAGATCAAGGTCGCCGAGGACGAGACCGCCGCGGTCGGCGCCGACCTGGCGATCATCGGCGTTGCCGGCGCGGCCCCCGCGCCGGCGAAGACCGAGCCGAAGCCCGAGCCGAAGGCGGAGGCCAAGCCGGCGCCGAAGGCCGAGCCGAAGCCGGCGCCGAAGGTCGAGGAGCCGACGCCGGGCCTGTCGTACAACGAGCCGGCCGCGGAGACCGAGAGCTCGGCGCAGCCGGCGAAGACCGAGCAGGCCGCCCAGCCGGCCGCGCCGGCCTCGACGCCGCCGCGCCCGTCCGCCCCGGCACCGGGCGGCGGCGAGGAGGCCGCCGGGTACGTCACGCCACTGGTGCGCAAGCTGGCCAGTGAGCACGGCGTCGACCTGGCCGCGCTCAACGGCACCGGCGTGGGTGGCCGGATCCGCAAGCAGGACGTCCTCGACGCGGCCGAGAAGGCGAAGGCCGCCACTGCCGCTCCCGCCGCCGCGCAGCCGGCCACCGCGTCGTCGGCAGCCCCGGCCAAGCCGGCCGCGAAGCCGCAGCCGAGCAACAAGCGGGGCACCACCGAGAAGCTGCCGCGCATCCGGGCGACAATCGCCAAGCGGATGCAGCAGTCGCTCCAGGAGACCGCCCAGCTCACCACCGTCGTCGAGGTGGACGTCACCCGGGTCGCCAAGTTGCGGACGCGGGCGAAGGAGTCGTTCCAGGCCAAGCACGGCGTGAAGCTGTCCTTCCTGCCGTTCTTCGCGCTCGCCGCCATCGAGGCGCTCCAGACGTACCCGATCATCCAGGCCAGCATGGACCTGGACGGCGGCACGATCACCTACCCGGCGGCCGAGCACCTGGGCATCGCCGTGGACACCGAGCGCGGGCTGCTCGTGCCGGTCATCCACAACGCCGGTGAGCTCAACATGGGCGGCATCGCCAAGCGGATCGCCGACCTGGCCGAGCGCACCCGGGCCAACAAGATCACCCCGGACGAGATGGCCGGGGCGACCTTCACGGTGACCAACACCGGCAGCCGGGGCGCGCTCTTCGACACCCCGATCGTGCCGTCGCCGCAGTCGGCGATGCTCGGCACGGGTGCCGTGGTCAAGCGGCCGGTCGTGGTCAACGACCCGGAGCTGGGCGAGGTCGTCGCGATCCGGTCGATGGTCTACCTGGCCATGTCCTACGACCACCGGCTGATCGACGGCGCCGACGCGGCCCGCTTCCTGACCGCTGTCAAGGAGCGGCTGGAGGCCGGCAACTTCGAGTCGGAGCTGGGCCTGTCCTGATCCCCCGCCAACGCCGACAAGGCGCCCCGGTCGTCGACCGGGGCGCCTTGTCGTTGGGCGTGCCTCAGCCCTTCAGCAGATCGGTCGAGACCTTCCAGAGCCGCTCGGCGGCCTCCGGGTCCAGCGCGTACGCCGCGACTCCCGTCCGCCCGCCGGGCTGGGCGGGGGCGGCCTCCTGACAGTCCTCGAAGTAGCGCCCACCCACGCCGTCGAGCAGCGGCGACGCGGCGACCAGCACCGAGGTGGCGGCACCCTGCTCGACGGTCTTCCAGGCCGCCGCGTTGCCCGCGCGCAGTCGGTCCAGCTCCTCCTCGCTGACGTAGCGCTGCAGGTTGGTCCGGATCGCGCCGGGCATCAGCGAGTTGGCCGTGATGCCGTCGTCGGCCCAGCGGCGGCTCGCCTCCACGGCGAAGAGCACGTTGGCCGTCTTGGACTGCCCGTACGCCTGCCACGGCTCGTACTCCCGCCTGTCGTACTGGATGTCCTCGAAGACCACCGGTGAGCGCAGGTGGGCGGCGGAGCTGACCGAGACGATCCTTGCCCCGCCGTCGGCGGCGAGCGCCGGGCGTAGCCCGGTGGCGAGCGCGAAGTGCCCCAGGTGATTGGTGGCGAACTGCATCTCCCAGCCCTGTGGGGTGCGGGACAGGGGGGCCGCCATGATGCCGGCGTTGTTGACCAGGATGTGCAGCGGGCCGTCCCAGTTGGCGACGAAGTCGGCGACGGACCCCTGGTCGACGAGGTCGAGCGGCGCGACCATGACCCGGTCGTTGCCGGTGGTGGCGGTGATGTCGTCGGCGGCCTGCTGGCCGGCGTCGGGGTTGCGGACGGCCAGTGTGACCTCCGCGCCGGCGCTGGCCAGGGCGCGGGCGGTCTCCACGCCGATGCCGGACGACCCGCCGGTGACGATCGCCCGCCGGCCGACGAGGTCCACGCCCCGGATCACGTCCATGGCCGTGGAGGTGTGGGCGAACGAAGTGGTGATCGGGTTTTTCGTCGTCATGATCCATCCTTGTCCAGGGTGGGTCGGACCGGCCGGCCCGCTGCCGGAGGCCGCTGGCGGCCATAATTCGGCCTCCACGCCGACAGATGCGCTCCGGACCGAATGAAGGTTGGTCCAGGCGTTCCCGCCCGGGGCCGGAGGTAACGCTCGGCCGCGCTGCCATCGCCGTTCGGGCCTTCGACCAGGCCGGACGCTGCCACAGTGGGACCGTGGGCAGCTACCGGCGGGGTGGGCAACTGGGCCCCGCCGTCCCGATCGCCCCCGGTGCCCGGGTCGACAAGTTCGAGGTCTTCTTCGACCTGGTCTTCGTCTTCTCGTTCTTCATCATCACCCGAGCGACCGCCGCCAACATCTCCGGCCGACAGTTGCTGCACGCCGGCCTGGTGCTCGCCGTGCTCTGGTGGATCTGGGTGGTGCACAGCCTGGTCGCCACCCGGGTCCGGCTCGGTGAGGGCTACGTCCCGGTGCTCATGGTGATCGCCATGGTGGCCCTGTTCGCGTTCGCGCTGGCGCTGCCGCAGGCGTTCAGCGACCCGAAGGGGAGCGCTGGCGGCCCGATGCTGGTGGCCGTCAGCTACGTCGTGGTCCGCGCCGTCCACATGATCCTTTACCAGCACGTGGTGAAGGACAGCCCGCAGGAGCGGCGACAGCTGCGGCGCTTCGCCCCGGAGCTGGCGGTGAGCATCGTGCTGTTGCTGGCCGCCGCGTTGATCCCGCCGCAGATCGCCGACCCGGACCGGGCCGCCATGGTCCGCGACGGGCTGTGGATCTCCGTGGTGGTGGTGCAGTACGCGACCGGCTTCATCGTCGGCACCTGGGGCTGGGGGGTGACCAGTGCCGAGCACTGGACGGAGCGCTACGACCTCATTTTGATCATCGCGCTGGGTGAGTCCATCATCTCCACCGGGGTGGGCGGCAATCTGCTCGGCAAGCCGGTGACCTGGCCGGCGGTGGCGGCCGCGGCGCTCGGCATCGTGATCACGGCCGCCCTCTGGTGGGCGCACTTCGACTTCATCGGGCCGGCGGCCCGGATCGCCCTGCACGCGGCGGAGGGTGGCCCCCGGGTGGCCATGGCCCGCGACGCGTACGCGTACCTCTACTTGCTGATGATCGCCGGGGTGATCCTCTTCTCCATCGGCAACGAGGAGGTTCTGCACAAGATCACTGACCCGGCCGGCGGAATCGCCGAGAAGGTCGAGGGACCAGCGGTGCCGATGCTCTTCGGCGGGTTGATCTGCTACTTCGCGGTCAACCTGGCGTTCCAGCTGCGCACCCTGCACACCGTCAGCTGGACCCGCGTCGGCGTCATCGTGGTGCTCACGGCGGCTCTTCCGATCGGTCAGCACCTGCCGGCGCTGGGCACACTCACCCTCGCGACAGTGATCTGCGTGGGGCTGATCATCGTGGAGGTGATGGTGATGTCGGGTTCCCGGCACGCGCTACGGGCCGCCGTCTTTCAGGAGCGGACCACCCACGAGGCCCACGAGGCCGCCTGGCGGGCCCGCTGGCACGACGTCCGGGAGACCGACGAGCCGACCACCCCGTGACCCACGGGATAGACTCCGGCGCAGCGTCGCAGTGCACCCGGCCCGAAGGCCGCCGTGGGCATGGAGGCGCGGGGACAGCATGGGACGAACGTGCACCCGAGCGATTCACCGGCCGGCCGGCTCGCTGCCGTCGGCAATCAGATGATCGAGATCCACCTCTGGCTCAGCGCGGAACTGGCCCGTCTGCGGGCCAGCCTCGACACCGCTGGCGACGCGCGGGCGTCCCGGGACCTGCGGGCGCACTGTCTGACCTTCTGCGCCGCGCTCGGTCGACACCACACCGGTGAGGACACCGGCGCGTTCGGGCTGCTGGCCGAGCAGGTCCCCGAGCTGCGCC
The DNA here is from genome assembly GCF_040607915.1 of Micromonospora sp. NPDC005215. NCBI lineage: Bacteria > Bacillati > Actinomycetota > Actinomycetes > Micromonosporales > Micromonosporaceae > Micromonospora > Micromonospora sp. NPDC005215. The sequence continues at coordinate 34,797 of NZ_JBEXHQ010000050.1, forward strand.
CGGTCATCGCGAACCTGATCACCGACCACGAGGTGGTGGCGGGGATCCTGGAGCGGGTCGAGGCGCTGCTCGCCGGCGACACGGCAGTGCCGCGCCCCCAGCTGCGCGCCGAGCTGGACGGTTTGGCCGCGCTGCTGGAGTCGCACTTCCGCTACGAGGAGAAACGGCTGGTCAGCGCACTGAACGCGCTCACCGGCCAGCCCGGGACGACCGAGGGACTCCTCGGCCTGACCGCGCCGCCGCACGTCACCGGCTGACGGCTGGGCCGATCCCGGTGGCGTGCTCGGTCGCCGAGACCGGCTCGGGCAGCCGCTCGTAGAAGCGGATCTTCTCGCGGAGGTGGTCGTACTGGCGCTGGAGCAGGCGCATCTGCTCCTCCACCCGCACCGCGTGGTGTCGCAGCAGTTCGCGCCGCTCGTCGGCGGTGTGCTCGCCCTCGCGGGCCAGTTGCGCGTAGCGGCGCATCTGCGCGATCGGCATCCCGGTGTCACGCAGGCAGCGGAACAGCACCAGCCAGCCGAGGTCGTCATCGGTGAAGACCCGCTGACCGCCCGCCGTCCGCTCCACGTCGGCGAGCAGGCCGATCTTCTCGTAGTACCGCAGGGTGTCCAGGCTGAAGCCGCTGCGGCGGGCGGCCTCGGAGGGGGCGTAACCGCTCATGTCGCGAGATCGTAGTGCTTGACCTGGAGTGCGCTCCAGGTTGGAGGCTGGTCGCCATGACGACGACACGAACGCTGGGACGCAGCGGCATCACGGTGAGCGCCATCGGGATGGGGTGCTGGGCGATCGGCGGGCCGCTCTGGGGCGACGACGGGCAGCCGTTCGGCTGGGGCGAGGTGGACGACGACGAGTCGATCCGCACCATCCACCGGGCGCTCGATCTCGGGGTGACAGTGTTCGACACGGCCAGCAACTACGGTGCCGGGCACAGCGAGCGGATCCTCGGCCGAGCCCTGGCCGGCCGGCGGGACAGCGCGGTGATCGCCACCAAGTTCGGCAACGTCAGCGAGGAGACCACCCGGCTGGCGCTCGGCACCGACAGCAGCCCCACGTTCGCGGTCCGCAGCCTGGAAGACTCGCTGCGCCGGCTCGGCACCGATCACGTCGACCTGTACCAACTGCACATCAACGAGCTGCCGGTGCCCGCCGCACTCGACCTGGTCGACACCCTGGAGGGCCTGGTCGACCAGGGCAAGATCCGGGCGTACGGCTGGAGCACCGACAACCCCGCCTCGGCGGAGGCGTTCGCGGCTGCCGGCCCGCACTGCGCCGCGATCCAGCACGACGAGTCGGTGCTGCGCGACAACGCGTCGGTGCTGGCGGTCTGCGACAGCCACGACCTGGCCAGCCTCAACCGCGGCCCGCTCGCGATGGGGCTGCTCACCGGGTCGACCCGGGCGGTCGGGGCGGACGACGTGCGCGGGCGGGCGCCGGAGTGGCTGGAGTGGTTCACCGACGGTCGGCCGACGCCGCGCTGGGCGGCCCGGGTGGACCAGGTCCGGGCGGCGCTCACCGCCGACGGGCGAACCCTCGCGCAGGGCGCGCTCGGCTGGCTGCTGGCGCGTAGCCCGCGTACCGTCCCGATCCCGGGCCTGCGCACCGTCGCGCAGGCCGAGGAGAATCTGGCCACCCTGGCGCTCGGCCCGCTGAGTGCCGAGTCCTACGCGGAGGTGGAGCGGCTCCTGGCCGATCTGCGTCCCGCCCAGGCGGCCTGACCACCGACCGGGCCGGTGGCGTCGGCCGCCCCACGCATCCGGCGGCGGCATTCTGGGCAAGGATGTGGGCATGCGGATCCTTCTGGCCGGCGCGTCCGGCTTCCTCGGCACCCGGCTGGCCGACCGGCTCACGGCAGACGGGCACCAGATCACCCGGCTGGTCCGTCGGCCGCCGCGCGACCCGCAGGAGCGGCAATGGGACCCGGCCGCCGCACAGCTCGACCCGGCCGTGGTCGCCGAGGCGGACGCGGTGGTCAACCTGGCCGGCGCGGGCGTCGGCGACAAGCGCTGGGACGACGACTACCGGCGGTTGATCCGCACCAGCCGGGTGGACAGCACCACCACGCTGGCGACGACAGTCGCCGGGCTTCCCCCCGCCGACCGCCCCCGGTCGTTGCTCAACTCCTCGGCGGTGGGGTGGTATGGCAACACCGGCGACCGGGCGGTCGAGGAGGACGCGCCGGCCGGCGAGGGGTTCCTGGCCGACGTCTGCCGGGTGTGGGAGGCCGCGACCCGGCCGGCCGAGGACGCCGGGGTACGCGTCATCCGGCTCCGCACCGGCCTCCCGCTGCACCGCGACGGTGGGCTGCTCAAGCCGCAGCTGTTGCCGTTCAGGCTGGGCATCGCCGGCCGGCTGGGCAGTGGCCGGCAGTGGCTGCCGTGGATCTCGTTGGCCGACTGGCTAAACGCAATGTGCTTCCTACTGGACCACGACGAGGTCGCCGGCCCGGTCAACGTGGTGGGCCCGAACCCGGTGACCAACGCCGAGTTCACCCGGGAGCTGGCCCGACAGCTGCACCGCCCGGCGATCATCCCGATCCCCGCGCTGGCGCTCAAGGTGGCCCTCGGCGGCTTCGCCCACGAGGCCCTAACCAGCACCAGAGTCCTCCCCGGCGCCCTAACCAGAGCCGCCTACCGCTACCAGCACCAAACCCTCCCAAGCGCCCTCCGAACAGCCCTGACCGCCTGAACAGCCCGTTGATCAAGAGGTTTGCGTCAGATTCCGGCTCCCGGATGACGCAAACCTCTTGATCAACAGAGTGGGGGTGGGGGTCAGCAGCCGATCACCCAGTAGTTGGGGGCGGTCTGCTTCAGGGCGCTGGTGTAGAAGGTGTTGTAGAGGCCCATTCGCTGGTTGGAGCCGTTCGCGTAGGCGTAGCCGCCGGACTGGTACGCCCGGCCGGCCGTCACGTGGGCGTAGTTGCTGGCCGTCACGCAGGTCGGCGGCGTGGTGGGCGTCGGGGTCGGGGTCGGGGTGGCCGTGGGGGTTGGGGTGGGGGTTGGGGTGGGGGTCGGGGTGGCCGTGGGGGTCGGGGTCGGGGTGGTGCCTCCGCCGTTCAGGCCGAAGAAGAGCGCGTCGCGGTACGTCGAGCAGATGGTGTCGAGGAAGTACGCCCCGGCGGTGCCGCACTGGTCGACCCCGGAACCCGGGTCGACCGGAGTGCCGTGGCCCATGCCGGAGACCCGGTACAGACGCACCTCGTCGTTGCCGTACACCTCCAGGCTCGTGTTGGCGGGCAGCGACGAGGAGCTGGTCGGCGTCTGCGAGATGCCGCGCACGTTGGTCCACTGGTCGCGGGACTCGGTGCCGTTGAGCGGGGTGACAGTCGAGTCCGAGGTGCCGTGCCAGATGGCCACGCGGGGCCGCGGGCCGGTGTAGCCGGAGTACGCGCCCCGAACCAGGTCGCCCCAGGCGGCCGGGGTCTTGTCCGCGCCCGGATTCATGCAGCTGAAGGCGTTGACCATGCTGGTGGCGCAGCGGTACGGGATGCCCGCGATGATCGATCCGGCGGCGAAGACGTCCGGGTACGTGGCGAGCATGACAGCGCTCATCGCCCCACCCGCGGAAAGCCCGCTGACGAAGACCCGGGAGCCGTCCACAGCGAAGTTCGCCTTGGCGTGGTCGACCATCTGCTTGATGGACAGCGCCTCGCCCTGGCCCCGGGCCGTGTCGCCGGCCTCGAAGAAGTTGAAGCAGGAGTTGGCGTTGTTGCCGGCCGGCTGCTGGGCGACGATCACTGAGAACTTCCACTGGTCGGCGTACTTCTGCCAGCCGGAGTTGGCGAAGTAGCCGGAGGCGTTCTGGACGCAGCCGTGCAGCAGCACCACGGCCGGGGAGTTGGCCGGCAGGTTGTCCGGCCGGTAGGCGTACATGGCGAGGTTGCCCGGGTTGGAGCCGAACCCGGTGACCTGCGTGAGGGTCGCGGCCTGGGCGGGTGCGGCGACGGCGACCGCGCCGGCTGCGGCGAGGACGAGCCCGGCGCCCACGCCGATCAGCCGGGTGAGGATGGACGAGGAGCGGCGCACGACGGGCCTCCTGAAGGGGCGGACTGTGAACTGGGTCACTGGCGAATTGCCGTGACGTTACGACGATGTGTCGCCGCCATGACATGGGCCGCGCTCACACATTCACGAGCGCCAAGGTGTACGCCGAACCGTCGACACGAGTCCTCCCCAACCCCACGCGACAACAACGGTCCCCTCCTTGCAGGTCTGACCGGCCTGTCCAGGTCCGGTTGGTAACGTCCGCTGCGTGCCGTCCTCCCCGTCGCTGGCCACCGGGCCCGCACCCGCGTCACCGCCGCGCGTCATCCGGGACCGCCGGGCCGACCTGATCGTCGTGCTTGTGGCGTCCGCGCTCGCCGTGTGGGTGACAAGTGGGCTGTGGCGGGACCCGAACGTCCGCACCATCACCGTCAACTCCAGCGACCAGGCGCTCTTCGAGTGGCTGTTGGCCTTCGGCGGGCACGCGGTCACCCACGGGGACAACCCGCTCTTCACGTACCTGATCAACGTCCCGGACGGCGTGAACCTCGCGGTCAACACCTCGATCACGGTGTACGCGGTGGTCTTCGCCCCGCTCACGTACCTGATCGGGCCGCCGGCCACCTTCCTGGTGATCCTCACCCTGAACCTGCTCGCCACCGCGCTGGCCTGGTACTGGCTGCTCTCCCGGCACCTGGTCCGCAGTCGGCTGGCCGCCGGGATCGGCGGCCTGTTCATCGCCTACTCCCCCGGCATGGTCTCGCACGCCAACGCGCACCTGAACTGGACCGCCGGCTGGCTGGTGCCGCTGCTGATCTGGGGGCTGTTCGCGCTGCGCCGAGCAGGGCACTGGCTACGCGACGGGGTGATCCTCGGCGTGCTGGTCGCGGTGGCCTTCTCGATCGCCGCCGAGGGGCTCTTCTTCACGGCGCTGGCGCTGGGAGTGTTCGTCGCCATCTGGGCGCTGCACCCGGCCAACCGGGCCGAGGCACGCGTCGCGCTGCCCACCTTCCTGCGCGGGCTCGGGGTGACCGCCGTGGTGGCCGGCGTGCTGCTGTCGTACCCGCTGTGGTTGCACTTCGCCGGGCCGCAACGGTTCCACGGCACCGGCTTCGACCCGGTGATCCACTCCGAGGACATCGCCGCGTTCGCCGCGTTCCCGCGCCGCTCGCTGGCCGGCGAGGCGGGGCTGGGCACCTCGTTGGCGCCGAACCCGACCGAGGAGAACTCGTTCTTCGGCGTCCCGCTGCTGGTGCTCACTGTCGTCTGCTTCGTCGCGCTCTGGCGGCGGGCCGACCCGAGCCGCCGGGCCACCCTCTGGGCGCTGGGCGTCCTCGCGCTGATCTTCTCGGTGCTCTCCTTCGGCCCGATCGCCAAGGTCGACGGGCGGCGCACCGACCTGCCCATGCCGTTCGACCTGCTCGGACAACTGCCGGTGGTGAACGCCGCACTGCCGGCCCGGCTGGCGCTGGTGGTCGCGCCGGTGATCGGGCTGCTCCTGGCGTACGCCGTCGACCAGTTGCGCGCTGCGCCACCCCGGTACCGCCCCACGGAGCTGGCCTGGGTGCTTGGGTTCGCGGCGGCCCTGGTGCCGCTGCTGCCCACCCCGCTGCTGACCGACGAGCGTGAACCGATCCCGCGGTTCATCACCTCCGGCACCTGGCGGGACTACGTCTCACCGGACGGCGTGCTGACCCCGGTGCCGTTGACAGTGGACATCTACCCGGACGGCCAACGCTGGCAGGCGTACGCGTTGTCGCACCGACAGGGCGAGTTCGCCATTCCGGGCGGCTTCTTCCTCGGCCCCGGCGGGCCGGACGGGCGCGGCCGGATCGGCCCGGTGCCCCGCACCCTGAGCGCGTTGATGGACCAGGCCGGCCGGACCGGACTGGTGCCGATCGTCACCGACGGGACGATCCGGGAGGTCCGGTCGGACCTGCGGCACTGGCGGATCGAGACGGTGGTGCTCGCCGACCGGGTGCACGGCGCGAAGTTCGAGGTCGACGAGGAGGCGCTGCGGCGGACCGGCATCGCCCTGTTCGGCCAGCCGCAGCGGGTCGACGACGTCTGGCTCTGGCGCATCCCGCCGACTGACCGGTAGCCGCGACGCGACCGACCGGGACGTCGTGACGGCCCTTCGTCGCGTCTAATGGACCGATGGGAATGACAGGCCGGCGACTGTGGCGCGCCGCCGTGGCCGGGGCTGCGCTGGGGCTGGTGACCCTCAGCGCGCCAACCGCCACGGCCGCGACCGGCACTGTCGCCGACCCCACGACCGGCGTGGTCCCGGCCCGGGTGCACGATCCGTGGCTGTGGCAGGCCACCGTGGGGCAACGCTCGGCCGGTCCGGCAGCGCTGGTGTTCTTCACCGACCGCACCCGCTACTTCGAGTCGACCGGTGTGCTGGTCGACCGGGACGGCGCGTACCGGCTGATCCCGATCGACATCGGTGAGGGGCACGGGTCGCTCTCCCCGGACGGGCGGCACTACCTGCGGCCGGGCTCCGGCCAACTGCTGGACCTCACCACCGGCCGCCAGCGCCGCACCGTGCCCCCCGGGGTCGCCCCGCTGGCCTGGTCGGCGGATGGGCGGCGCGTGCTGGGCACCCGGGACAACGACGACACGGTGATCACCTACGGGCCGGAGAATCAGCAGCTCAACAACCCGGAGAAGCCCGACGACCTGCTCGTTGTCGACCCGTTCGGGGGCACCGAGCAGGTGGTGGCCGCCGGCACCTTCGCCGCCCACCACGCGGCGGCCTGGTCGCCCGGCGGTGACGTGCTGGCGGTGGCCGGCCCGCCTGACGAGGCGGCGTCGATCGCCGCGCGACAACGGCTGGTGGTCGTCGACCCGACCGGCGGCACCCCTCGGTGGCAGGTCGACCTGGGCGATCGGCGGATGTTGGCCGGGCCGGCCGCCTGGCACCCGGACGGTCGACGGATCGCCCTGCTCGCCTTCGACGGCTGCGCCGGGCTGATGTGCACGGCGGAGCAGACGGCGGCACGCGCCCTGCGGATCGAGTTCCTGGACGCCGCCACCGGCCAGACCGTCGGCCAGCCGCTGACGGTCGCCGCCTCGACCAGCGAGATCGTCGGCTGGCGCGGCGACGACCCGGTGGTGGAGGAGGTGCGCGGGACGGGGCCGGACACGGACCGGCAGGCCGTTCTCGCCGCGCTGTCGCCCGGCGGCGGCCGGGAGGTGCTGGTGACCGCGCCGGTCGGGTCGACCGACCTGCTGGTGCCGGGTGACCTGCTGACCCGTGACGCGTTCGGTGGCCCGGAACGCCGGCCGTCGCCGTTCGCCGCCCCGGTCTGGCTGTACCTCGCGCTGGCCGTACCGCCGCTGCTCGCCGTGGCCCTCGTCGTTCGGCGCGTTCGTCGCCGCGGCGCGGTGTCGACGTGACGCCGAGCGGCCCGACCGGGCCGGGCGGACGCGGTCAGCCAACGCCACGGGCCCGCACCGGCAGCGGGCGCGATCCTCGCTGGTGAGGCGGCTCACCAGGGAAGATCGCCGGGTGCGGGACTAGGCTGGAGACCGTGACAACGACGATCTCCGGCCTCACGGCCGTCCGCGCCGGCCTGCTCGACTACCAGGCCGCCTGGGACGAGCAGCGGCGCCTGCACGAGTCGGTGGTGGCCGGCGAGCGTGGCGACACCGTGCTGCTGCTGGAGCACCCGAGCGTCTACACCGCGGGCAAGCGCACCGAGCCGTGGGACCGGCCGACGGACGGCACCCCGGTCGTCGACGTGGACCGCGGCGGCAAGATCACCTGGCACGGGCCGGGGCAGCTCGTCGGTTACCCGATCGTGCGGCTGCCCGACCCGGTGGACGTGGTCGCCTACGTCCGCCGGACCGAAGAGCTACTCATCGACGTGTGCGCCGAATTCGGGCTGGCCGCCGGGCGGATCGAGGGGCGCAGCGGGGTCTGGGTGCCCGAGGACGACCGGGGGCCGGCCCGCAAGGTGGCCGCCATCGGCATCCGGGTCGCCCGGGGCGTCACCCTGCACGGCTTCTCGATCAACTGCGACTGCGACCTGACGTACTTCGACCGGATCGTGCCGTGCGGCATCCGGGACGCGGGCGTCTCCTCGCTCACCGCCGAGCTGGGCCGCCCGATCGGCGTCGCCGACGTGCTCCCGGTGGTCGAGCGCCGGCTGTCCACCCTCGTCACGGTCTGAGACCCGGCCGAACGCCGGGATGACCGAAGGTCGGCCTACCCTCGGTCTGTGCAGATCGATCTCATCACCGTCGTCGTCACCGAGTACGACCCGGCCATCGCCTTCTTCACCGGCGTACTCGGCTTCGAGCTGGCCGAGGACACCCCGTCGCTGACCAACGACGGGCGGCCGAAGCGCTGGGTGGTGGTCCGCCCGCCGGGCGGCGGCACCGGGCTGCTGCTGGCCCGCGCCGACGGCGAGCGGCAGGAGGCCGCGGTGGGCGACCAGACCCACGGCCGCGTCGGGTTCTTCCTCCAGGTCGACGACTTCGACGCCACCTACCGCCGGATGGCCGAGATGCACGTCGAGTTCGTCAAGCCGCCGCGCACCGAGCCGTACGGCCGGGTCGCCGTCTTCCGGGACATCGCCGGCAACCTCTGGGACCTGCTCGGCCCCGCCTGAGCCCCCGCCGGCCCACTCGACCCGATCGAGTGGGCCGGCAGGGCACCCTCCTACGGAGTCAGGCGGTGCAGGTCGCGCGGGAACGCGGTGACCTCCCGGATGTTGGCCGCGCCGACCAGGCGGGCCACGAAACGTTCCAGGCCGATGGCGAAGCCACCGTGCGGCGGCATGCCGTGCCGGAACGCGTCCAGGTAACCGGCGTACGGCTCGACCGGTTCACCGCGTGCCGCCAGCGCCGCCAGGTAGTCGGCGTGGCGGTGCAGCCGCTGCCCGCCGGTGACCAGCTCCAGACCACGGAACAGCAGGTCAAAACCGTTCGAGTACGCCGGCCGCGCCGGGTCCGGGTGGGTGTAGAACGGCCGCTTCGCCATCGGGTAGCCGGTGACGAAGACGAAGTCGGAGGCGTGTTCGCGGCGGGCCCACTCGCCCAGCGCCCGTTCGTGGGCGGGCGCGAGGTCCGGCTCGTCGGCGGGCGCGCCGGCGATCGTCAACGCCTCGGTGAAGTGCACCGCCGGGATCTCCGTGGGCACGTCCGGCGGCGTGACGCCGAGCGTCGCCAGGGCGCCACCGGCCCGCTCGCCCACGGTGCCCAGCATCCCGGCCACTGTGTCGCGCAGCACCCGCATCACGTCGGAGTGGTCGGCGACGAAGCCCAGCTCCGCGTCGAGCGAGGTGTACTGCGCGAGGTGCCGGACGGTGTCGTGCGGCTCGGCCCGGAAGACCGGCCCCACCTCGTAGACGCGTTCGAAGACGCCGACCATCAACTGCTTGTAGAACTGCGGCGACTGGGCCAGGTACGCGGGCCCGCCGAACCAGTCCAGCGCGAAGACGTTCGCCCCGCTCTCGGTCGAGGAGCTGACCACCTTCGGGGTGTGGATCTCCACGAAATCGTGGGCGTCGAGGGTGGCCCGGAACCCGGCGACCGCCGCCGCCGAGATCCGCAACGCGGCCGACCGGGTGGGGTGGCGCAGGGCGGTCGGCGCGTTGTCGAGTTGGGTGGGCAGGCTGGCGGTGAGCGTCGGCCGGTACAGGTCGAACGGTGGCGGCACGGCGGGCGGCCCGAGCGGGCGTACCTCCGGGTCGGTCAGCTCGACCCCGGCGGGCGCCGTTTCGTTCGCGGTCACCGTGCCGATGACCTCGACGACCGTCTCCTCGGGAAGTTTCTCCAGCTCGGCGCGGATGGCCGGGTCGGTCACGACCACCTGGGCCAGGCCGGCGGCGTCCCGCACGATCAGGAAGGCCACCGACTTGAGCAGTCGGCGGCGGTGTACCCACCCGGCGATCCGCACTGTCGCGCCGATCTGGGCGGGCAGGTGGTGGGACAGGGTTCGTTGCATGGCGGGCTGCTCCTCGGTCGATCGCCACGCCGTCGCCGCCCTGGGGAAGCGATGCGTCGCATCAGCCCCAGGGAGGTGTGGGCGAGCGGGAACCTCGCGGTGCCACCACACCTTCACCCCCGCCGGAACGGGGGCCTCTTTCGTCGCCTGGTGACCGGGGCCAGCCGGGCGGGCTCTACTAGGCGTTCCGGCCGTTCTGCCCGCAGCTCGGGAGGGTCTTCGCGCACCGGCGCCAGACCGCCTCTCAGCACCGGCGGCTCTCTGCACTGGCGGGTCGGCGCGCTACTTGGCTCCGTCGTCGCTGTTGGCGGTGACCGTAGCACCGGATCTCCCCGTGTGTGACGCCCTTTTTCGACTATCCGGTGTCCGGCGTCACAACGTTTGGGGCGTGACGCCGGTCGCCTGGCGTACATAGACACCTGCCGTCCGGCGTAGGCTCATTTTCGTGACGATCGAGCACTCCGCGCCGACGACCGGCCAGGCAGCGCGCACCGCGACGGCCGCCCCCGAGGGGCGGCGTCTGCTGCGCATCGAGGCGCGCAACGCCGAGACGCCGATCGAGCGCAAACCGCCGTGGATCAAGGTGAAGGCCAAGATGGGCCCGGAGTACACCCAGCTACGCGGGCTCGTCTCGCGCGAAGGGCTGCACACCGTCTGCCAGGAGGCCGGCTGCCCCAACATCTACGAGTGTTGGGAGGACCGGGAGGCCACCTTCCTCATCGGTGGCGACCAGTGCACCCGGCGCTGCGACTTCTGCCAGATCGACACCGGCAAGCCGGCCGAGTTCGACGCCGACGAGCCGCGCCGCGTGGCCGAGTCGGTGGTCTCGATGGGGCTGCGCTACGCCACCATCACCGGTGTCGCCCGGGACGACCTGCCCGACGGCGGCGCCTGGCTGTACGCCGAGACCGTTCGACAGATCCACGCCCTACAGCCCGGCTGCGGCGTCGAGCTGCTGATCCCGGACTTCAACGCCGTGCCCGAGCAGCTGGCCGAGGTCTTCGGCTCGCGCCCGGAGGTGCTGGCGCACAACGTGGAGACCGTGCCGCGCATCTTCAAGCGCATCCGGCCGGCGTTCCGCTACGACCGTTCGCTGGACGTGATCCGGCAGGCCCGCGCCGACGGTCTGGTCACCAAGAGCAACCTCATCCTGGGCATGGGCGAGGAGCGCGCCGAGGTCTCCCAGGCGCTGCGCGACCTGCACGAGGCCGGCTGCGAGCTGATCACGATCACGCAGTACCTGCGCCCCTCCCCCCGGCACCACCCGGTGACCCGCTGGGTCAAGCCGGAGGAGTTCGTGGAGCTGCGCGAGGAGGCCGAGGAGATCGGCTTCGCCGGGGTGATGAGCGGGCCGCTGGTGCGTTCGTCGTACCGGGCCGGTCGGCTCTACAAGCAGGCGCTCGACGCCCGCGCCGCCACCCCGGTCGTCACCGCGGGCTGACCAGCCTTCTGCCAGGTGCACACAACCCTCGGCGGTGTGAACAACAAAACGACGGTGCGGGCCGCCTCCAGGCGGCCCGCACCGTTACCGAACGCCGGGCGCGTTACGCCCGTCTGCCGGAATGCTGGTGGGTGGGAGTTCCCGGCCTACAGGTCGGCCTTCGTCACGCGGGAGGATTCGTACGTCGTGGAGGCCTCGGTGAGGCCCGGCACTGTGGAGACGTCCTTGACCAGCATGCCGGTCTTGGCGTCGATGGTCAGCACCTCGCTGCCCTCGCCGCCGAACACCTCGGGGCCGGCGGTGATCGTCAGCGTGGCCTTGCCGTGGGTGGTCGAGTTCTTGACGCTGACCGCGGAGATGGTGGACAGCAGACGCAGCACACCGGCCCGGACCTGCGTGTTGCCGTCGCCAGCGGACAGCGCCTGGGTGCTGTACGACCACAGGGCGTTGTCGAAGTGCCGCTCAACGGCCTGGGGGCTGTACGGCTTCGGCTGGGCGTTGCCGCCCTTCTGCTCAATAATCACCTGGGCGGCCGCCTGCTGCTTGTCCCACACCACCTTCTGCGCTGCGGGGTCGAGGCCCACCAGCGGATCCTCGGCTGCCTTGAGCATCTGGGTCCGGCCGTCGGCCGGGCTGCTGTCCGCCGCGGCGACGGCTGCCTTGAGGAGCGGAGCGTAGCCGCCGTCCATCATCTGGTCCTGGTGACGCACGATCGCACGCTTGATGTCCTTCACGCTGTTGCCCGTATAGATCGCGTGATCGTCGGTGTACAGCGTGTAGACGACCTGCATGGTCTTGGTGCCGTGGACCTGCGTCGCCTTCACCAGCCACGCGTCGCCCGCCGACGGGGCGACCGTCTTGATGGAGCCGGCCAGGGTCATCAGCGGCGCGCGCTCGGCGGACCCGTCGACGGTGGTCGAGCCCGCGGTGGCGGCCGACGAATCCTTGCCGGCCTCCGTGCCCCCGGTTGCCGACGAGTTGAGCACCACAGCGACGACTGCCGCCGCGGCGGTAACCGCCACCCCGGCGCCGATGCCCAATCGGCCCGCGATACCGATCCGGCGGCGTCGCTGAATCGCCGGGCTGGATTCGAGGTCCTGCGTGGTTGTCGTCGTTTCCATTGTTGAAGTCGCCTCCATAGTCGTGTCCTCCGCTGATATCGCGCCCAGCAGCCGCACGGTTCCGGGGTCGGCCATAGCCGCCCGCAGCACCGCCCGCGCCCGCTGATACGCCTCCGGGCGTAGTGGTTCTGCGCTGCCCAACGCACCGACCAGATCGAGCTCGTCGGTCATCGGTGTCTCTCCTTCGCGCTGTTGCGGTCCTTCAGAAGCGCGGACACCCCCGGCGCGTCGCGCAATGCCGTCCTGGCCTGGCTCAGCAGCCGCCGCGCGGTGCCGGCCGGTATGCCGAGTGCCCGCGCGGCGTCGGCTGCGGTCAGGTCCTCCCAGGCGACAAGCCTCAGGACCTCCCGCTCTTCGGGTTTGAGCCGCATCAGGGCCGACCGGAGCACCGCCCGGGCGTCCATGCCGAGGTCCACCGCGGACCACGGATCCCATCCAGTAGCCACGTCCGGCACGTCCGCGACCAGGTCCTCGACCGGCCGGGAGCGCCAGTAGCGCCGCAAGCGATTCAATGCCACCCCGTACAGCCACGGCCGCGCATCGCTGTACGACCGGTCGTACGATCGCCGCGACTCGAACGCCGCAACCCAAACCTCGCCCAGGAGGTCCTCGGCCGCATCCCGCCCCGCCCGGCGAACGAGGTACGAACCGACGGCGGCTTCATGACGCTCGACCACCTCCACGAAGGCGTCGACATCGCCATCCAGCGACCGGCCTATCAAATCCCCATCCGAATCCATGGCCCTCCTCGGCAAAGCCCGCCCTTCAACCTGACATTGCCGATCAGGCGGGGAAGTGTTCAGGCACCGAGGTCCGAGGGCGAGCGGTGCTGTCGCCGCACCTGCCCGCGGATCGGCCGTCGAGGTCGATCTCAGGTCGCCCCGCCCCGCGTCGCCTTGACGCCCGAAAGGACTGCCCTGATGTGCTCCCAACCGCTCGGGAACTGGTCAAATGCCTTGGCAGCACAGCGCCGGGGACGGCGTTCACGTCGCGGGCCGCGCCGGGCAGCGGGGCCCCAGCCCAGACGAGACCGTGCCGGCATGCGGCTCCTCGCGGACGTCGCCGATGCCACCGGGTTGACCAGCGCGTTCAGCGACGCCCTTGCTGTATTGAGGCAGCGGCGGTCCGGGCATGACCCAAAAGAAGACGCCCCTTCCTGGAAACCGTGCAGTGCCTGTCATCAGGTTCCGGTCTACGGGGTGCGGCGGGTGGCGAGGGTGGCGGGCATGACGGCGGCGGCGCCGAAGCGGCGGCGGGCGGTGTCGGCGGCGGCTTCGATCAGCCGGGCCCGGGGGCTAACCCCATGGTGCTCACTGGCGTCAGCTTCATCACCAACAGACATGCCAGCCGGGTCGGGTAAGCGATCAGGATCCCGAATGCTTGGACAGGTACAGCAGCACCCTCTTCCGTCGAAGGATCCTCATGTCCCGCACCCCCCGCAAGCACCGCAAGCACCGGTCCACGTATCGCGTTCTGTCGTCTCTCGCCGTACTGACCCTGGCTGCCGGTGGCGTCACGGCGTGTGGCGACGACGGTTCCTCCGCCACCTCCTCGACCTCGAAACCCCCCACATCGTCCGCCTCGCCGTCGACCAGCCGGGCGGCCGCAGCGAAGCTGCACATGGTCAACAACGGGGGACATCGCCTGGCCTTCTACGTCACGCAGGGCAGCGGTTCCACCATCGTCCTGGACTCCGGCGGCGGCGAATACTCCTCGCAGTGGAAGAACATCGCCCCCAAGCTTCACGCGGCCACCGGCGCCACCGTCATCACCTACGACCGGGCCGGCCTCGGCGAGAGCGACGTGGTGCCCGGCGCGTGGAAGGTCGAGAGCGCAGTCAGCGACCTCAAGGCAGGTCTCAAGCAGCTCGGCGTCACCAGGGACGTAACCCTGGTGTCCCACTCCCAGGCCGGCGAGATCGCGAACAACCTTGCCCAGGACAACCCTGAGATGCTCTCCGGCGCGGTCCTCGTCGACGCCAACCTCCCCCAGTTCTTCACCGACGAGCAAATCCCCCGCCTCGTGGCCGCGGGCCAGCCGGACGTCGACGCGGCGAAGAAGGATCCCGAGAAGCCTGCGAACCGCCAGCTCATCTCCACCGCGGAAGGCTTCGCCGCCGCCCACCAGACCTTCCACAAGGTGAAGTGGCCCGCCTCCGTGCCGGCCACGGTCATGGTGTCGGAGAAGACCCCCTTTGCCGGGTCTCCCGAGGACGCTCAGCGCTGGCGCGACGCCGCCGCCTCGTTCGTCAAGGAAGCCCCCAACCGCGAGCTCGTCACCGCCAAGGGCACCTCCCACGAGATCCCGACAGATCGCCCCGACCTCGTCATCAAGGCGATCGAAGACATGTTCGCGGCACAGCACTGACCGCAAGGAGAGGGCCTCCCCCACCGGCGGGGCGGTTTCTAGGGGTCGTCGCAACACGTGGTCGTGTTGATCAGGCCGTGAGCAGTCTATGCAGGCGCTCGACTGGGGTTTCCCAGTCGAGCGTTTTGCGTGGGCGGCCGTTGAGCTGGGTGGCGACGGCGTCGAGGTCTGTGCGGGTGTGGACGGTCAGGTCGGTGCCCTTGAGAAAGTACTGCCGGACCTGGCCACCGCCTTCGAACGCCTCGCCGCGCTGCCACGACCGATCACCTAAACCGTGACCCCGCAGCCCGACAAGCACTGTGGAGGACCCCGGCCAGCGCCCCGGGCCGTCAGCGCGCCCGAGACGCCGGCCATCGACTTCCGAAGATCAACCGACCGAATCCCACCTTGATCAAACAGCTAAGGCCAGACCGAGGCTAGAGACGCGGGACGCGGGACGCGCCAGCACGTTTCGACGTGACAGCCCGATCGATAGCGCTTCTTCAGCCACATCAGCCCCGGTCACGCTACGACCGCTCGCGCCGCGCGGCCGTTCGGCGTCCGGATGCCATGATCGTGGAGTGACCCTCGGCGTACGTCACCAGCCGCGCGGCGCGGACTCCCCGCGCCCGCGGCCCGGCGCGCGTCCCGGGTTGGTCGGCTGGCTCACCGGGTTGGCCCTGTTCGCGGGGGTGGGTTACCGGCTCTGGCTGCTGGGGCACGCCGCGCCGCCGACGAACAGCGACGAGGCCGCCATGGGGTTGGCGGCGCTGCACATCTCCCGGGGCGAGGACTTCCCCGTCTGGTTCTACGGCCAGCAGTACATGGGCCCGCTGGAGGCGTACCTGGCCGCGCCGGTGTTCGCCCTGGCCGGTGGGCCGTCGCTGCTCAATCTGCGACTGCCCACCCTCGCGCTGTACCTGCTGTTCCTGCTGCTGGCCTGGCGGTTGACGCTGCGACTGACCGGGGACCGGTGGTTCGGGCTGCTGGTGGTGGCGCTGCTGGCCCTCGGCTCCGACCGGATCATCAAGAACCAGTTGATCGCCGGGGGCGGCTATCCCGAGATGAACGCGGCAGGGATGGCGCTGGCCGCGCTCGCCGTGGATCTGGCCACCGGGAGGCCGGGGTGGCGGCTGACGCGTTGGGCGGTGTGGGGGTTCCTGGCCGGCCTGATGGTCTGGGTCGACCCGCTGGTGCTGCCGTACGTCGTGGCGACCGGCGCGGTGCTTGTCGGGTTCTGCCGTCGGGAGCTGCGGGGTGCGGCCGGGGCGCTGCTCGGCGCCGCCGCCGTGCTGGGCGCCGCCCCGCTGCTGCTGGACAGCCTGCTGACCGGACGGAACCCCCTGGACGCGGTGCTCGCCGCCAGCGGTGCGAACGCCAGCGCGGGATGGGCGGAGCGGCTGCACGGCGGCCTGCTGCTCGGCCCGGCGCTGGGCATGGGGTTCTGCGGTCCCGGGCGGTGCGCCAGCTGGCAACTGTGGTGGGCTTTCGCCCTGCCGCTGCTGCTGGCCCTCGCCGCCGCCACCGCCTGGTACACGCTGCGCCGCGCGCCCGCAATCCCGACCAACCGCGCAGCCCCCGCCGCTGGCGGCCCTGGCGGACCTCGCGACGCTGGCGGACCTCGCGACGCTGGCGGACCTCGCGACGCTGGCGGACCTCGCGACGCTGGCGGACCTCGCGACGCTGGCGGTCCTGGCGGCGCTGCCGAGGTGCCGGCTCGGGTGGCGGCGGCGATCTGGCTGGCGCTCGTGCTGGCCGCGGTCGCCACCCTCGGTGCGTACACCGTGAGCAGCTCCGCCGGGCTCACCCCGGTGGAGAGTTCCCGCTATCTGTCCTGCCTGCTCATCTCCCTGCCGGCACTGCTGTGGCCGGTCTGGGCGACGGCCCGTGGCGGGCTGCGACAGTCGGCGAGCGACAGTCGCGGCGTCGGGCCTGCGCTGGCCCGCCCGGTCGCGCTGGCGTTGCTCGTGGCCACCCTGGGCACCGCCGCCCACGCCACCTGGCAGGCAGCGCGGACCGTACCCGCGACCCGGGCCGCCGAGGCCCGGTACACCGAGTTGGTGACCACCCTGCGTCAGCTCGGCGTACGACACGTCCGCGCCGGCTACTGGACCTGCAACCGGCTCACCTTCGCCACGGCGGAGCAGGTGGTCTGCGCGGTCGTCGACGACGGGCTGCGCCCCGGCTTCGACCGCTACCCCGCGTACCGGCGGGAGGTGGACAGCGCGGTGGCGCCGGCCTGGGTCGCGCCGACCGGCTCGCCGCTGGCGCACACGCTCGACGAGCGGCTGCGTACCGCCCCGGGCAGCCTGGACCTGGTCACGATCGACGGCTGGCGGATCTACCTGCCGTCGACCTGACGCCGCCCCCGGCCCGCCAGTCCGGTGCTCCCGGCCCGACGATGACCACCGCGCCCGGCCCGCCAGTCCGGTGCGCCCGGCCCGACGATGACCGCAGCGCCCGGCCCGCCAGTCCAGTGCTCCCGGCCCGACGATGACCGCAGCGCCCGGCCGCCGACACGCTCGTCAGCGGGGCGGCGCGGGCTCGGCGAGCAGGCCGAGGCGGTGGGCCAGCGCGGCGGCCTCCCCCCGGTTGGTCACGTCGAGCTTCGCGATGATCCGGGAGACGTGCACGCTTGCCGTCTTCGGGGAGATGAACAACTGCTCGGCGATCCGGCTGTTGCTGTGCCCCTCGGCGACCAGCCGCAGCACCTCCCGCTCCCGGGCGGTCAACAGATCGGCGCCCGCCCCGCCCTGACCCGTCCCGCGCAGGCCGACCCGCCGCGCCAGGGTTGCGGCCGCCTCGGCCAGCGGCGCCGCGCCCAACCGCCGGGCGATCTCCGCGGCCTCGGTGACCGCCGCCGGCACCTCGTCCCGCTCGCCTGCGGCGGCGGCCGCCTCGGCCAGCGCCAACAACGCCCGACCGAGCGGGTACGGCTGCCCGTCGGCACGCCACGCGTCCACCGCCGCCCGCCAGGCCGGCAGCACCTGATCGCCGACCGCCAGCAGGGCGCTGACCTGGGCGGCGTGCGCCCGCGCCGCCGGATGCCGGGCCGGCAGGTCCGCGGCGAGCAGGGAAGCGGCGGCGGCCAACTCCCGGTCACCCACCCGGGCGGCGGTACGGGCGACGGCGCTGAGCACCGGCCAGCCCTCCCGGGCCAGTTGCGGCAGATGCGCGTCGGCCAGCGCGGCGCGGGCGGCGCGTACCGCCTCGATCTTGTCGTCGGCGGCCAGCGCGGCCTCGATCCCCAGCTCGTGCAGGGGCAGCCGGTGGTTCGGCCACAGGTAGGGCCGGCCGAGGAAGGCCAACGCCCGGCCGACCAGCTCGTCGGCGCCCGGGTGGCCGCGGGCCAGCCGCAGCCCGGCGCCCAACTGGAGCCAGTGCAGCCCGGTGACGCCGGACAGGTCGATCCGGGCGGCCTCCGCGCACACCGCCTCGGCCTCGTCCCACCGACCCAGGGCGATCAACGCCTCGGCCCGGTTCGACAGCAGGTACGCCCCGGTCGAGCGGCTGATCCCCACCCGCCGCGCCTCGGCCACACCGGCCTCGGCCGCCTGCGCGGACTCGGCGTAGCGGCCCAGCTCGCAGAGCATGTCCGACTGGAACACCTGGGCGAGCACCAGCGCGGGCGTGTCCCCGGCCGCCCGCGCGACGGCCTCCACCTCGGCCAGCCCGGTCAGCCCGCGCTCCAGATCCCGTTGGCCGTGGCAGAGCAGGGCGATCCGCGTCGGCAGCAGGGCCAACTCCTCGCCGAGGGCCGCGGCGGCGGTACCCGCCTCGGCGGCCACCCGGGCGGCCTGCTGAGGGGCGATCTTGGCCAGGTGGGAGGCGATGTCGGCGAGCAGCCGGACCCGCTCAACGCCGACCGGGCCACCGGCCGCCAACCGGTACGCCTCATCCAGCTCCCGGCTGCCGTCACTCTTGCCGAGCAGGGCCATCAGTCGACCCCGCTGGTCCAGCAGGCGGGCGGCACGCAGCGGCGCGGCGTCGGCGTCCACCTCGGCCAGCCCGGCCCGGGTCAGGGTGATCGCCCGGCTGAAGTCACCGGCGGTGATCGCGGCGTCCAGGGTCTGTTCCAGCAACGCCAGGTGGTCGAGGCCGAGCAGGTCGGCGGCGTCGGGCACCAACTCCCACAGCTCCAGCGCCCGCTCCAACAGTCGGCGCTGCTCGGCATAGGCGTACCGGTCGGCGGCGGCGCGGGCCGCCGCCAGCGCGGCGACCAGGGCGCGCGGGTGATTGTGGGCGGCGTACCAGTGGTGGGCGATCTCGGCCGGGGCCCGGCCGACGGCGACCAGGTGCGGCTGCGCCTCGATCGCGGCGGCGAAGCGGGCGTGCAGCCGGGCGTGCTCGCCGGGCAGCAACTCGTCGTGCACGGCCTCGCGGACCAGCGCGTGTCGGAACTCGTAGTCACCGTCCGGGTCGGCCACCACGAGTTGGGCGGCGACGGCGACACGCAGCGCGTCCTCCAACTCGGTGTCCGGCAGCCCGGCGACCTCGGCGAGCAGGTCGTGGGCGAACCGGGTGCCGCCGGCCGCGGCGATCCGCAGCACCCGCTGGGACGGCTCGGGCAGCTGGTCCACCCGGGCCAACAGCAGGTCACGCAGGGTCTCGGGAAGCGCCGCGCAGCCGACCGGATCGCCGGCGACGGCCAACTCCTCGATGAAGAAGGGGTTGCCCTGGGTGCGCTCGTGGACGTCGTCGACGGCACGTGTGGACGGCTCGGCACCGAGCAGATCCGCGAGGATCGCGCCGGTGCCGTCGCGGTCCAGCCGGCCCAGCTCGACGCGGTGCACACCGCGGACCCGGTCCAGCTCGGCCAGGAACGGGCGCAACGGGTGGCCGCGCTGCAACTCGTCGGTGCGGTAGGTGCAGACCAGCAGCAGCCGGCCCGGTCGGGCCGCCCGGACCAGGAAGCCGATCAGGTCGCGGGTGGAGCGGTCGGCCCAGTGCAGGTCCTCGATCAGCAGCACCAGCGGCCGGGCCTCGGCGAGCCGTTGGAACAGCTCGGCGACCAGGTCGAACAGGTAGCCGCGCGGTGCGTCACCGACCGGCGCGGCGCTCGGCGGGACCAGCGTCGCCCGGCCCAGCTCCGGCAGCAGCCGGGCGAACTCGGCCTCGTAGCCGGAGAACACCTCCGGGCCGTCGACGCGCAGCACCGCGCGCAGGGCGGCGGCGAACGGGGCGAACGGCAGACCCGCCTCGCCCAACTCCAGGCACTGGCCGACCAGCACCCGCGCCCCGCCGTCGACGGCCCAGCCGGAAAACTCCTCCAACAGCCGGGTCTTGCCCACCCCCGCCTCGCCACCGACCAGCACTGTGGTCGGCTCCCCCGCCCGTGCGCGAGCCAGCGCCTCGCGCAGCGTCGTCAGCTCAGGCTGACGGCCGACGAGGACGGAACTGGCGGCGCGTACGGTCACGGAAGCGAGCATGCCATGACGGCCGCCCGCCCCGACCCCGCCGACCGGCGGGACGGCCTCCGGTCGACCGTCCCGCAGGGTGGGTGCCGTGGGCGTGGCCGCCGGGGCCGGCACGGTCACCGGCGGTCGTCGCCGAGGCGGCGGGTCTGCTGGCGGCGGCCCAGCCAGGTGCGGCCGGGGCGTCGCGACACCGCCCGGGCGAGCCGGTCCGCGGCCACCTCGGCGCGCAGCTCGGCGGCGTGCGTACGGTGCAGGGAGAGCAGGAATTCCGCGTCGTTGCCGAACATGTCGGTCTCCTTCGTCGTGGTGTCGTCCGCTGCTGACGACTCTCCGCGCGAAGGCCCCACCCGAGCATGGGCACAGTGCCTGATCTTCACCGTCGGCACCCTCCTTACTCGCCCGGCCGGCACCGGCGAGGCGACGTAAGGTACTCAGTCGGCCGGCACCCGGACGCGGATCAACGGGGCCGGCGGCGACCACTAGACTCTGCGACATGGCAAAGCCCCAGGAGAAGGTCTCGTTCGGCCAACGGCTGAAGCAGATCGGGATGGTGTTCCAGTTCACCGCCAAGCAGGACCGGTGGTTCGCGCCGTTGGTCGCCGCCGCGGTGCTCATCCCGCTCGCCCTCACCGTGGTCGCGGTCATCCTCTGGAGCTGGATCTGGCTGCCGATCGGCATCCTGTTCGTCCTGCTCGCGGTGCTGATCGTGCTCAACCTGCGGTCCAACAAGGCGATGATGAACGCCGCCGAGGGCCAGCCCGGCGCGGCGGCGCAGATCATGGAGAACATGCGCGGCGACTGGCGGGTGACCCCGGCGGTCAGCTCGACCACGCAGATGGACATGGTCCACCTGGTGATCGGCCGGCCCGGCGTGATCCTGCTGGCCGAGGGCAACCCGCAGCGGGTGCGTGGCCTGCTCGGGCAGGAGAAGCGGCGGCTGTCGAAGGTGATCGGTTCCGCGCCCCTGCACGACTACGTGATCGGGCAGGAGGAGGGCGAGCTGCCGATCCGCAAGCTCCGCACGACGTTGCTGCGTCTGCCCCGCGCGCTCTCCGGCAAGGACGTCAACTCGCTGGACAAGCGGCTCAAGGCCCTCACCGCCCGTCCGCAGATGCCCAAGGGCGCGATCCCGAAGAACATGCGACCGCCGGGCGCCTCCCGCCAGTCGCGGGGCCGCTGACCCCTTCGCCGTACGCCGATAAGAGCCGGACCCGTGCGGGTCCGGCTCTTTCGCGTCGGGGCCCCGGACGCCAACCGCCGCGCGCCCCGACGCCCCGGCACCTTGCGCCCCGCGTCCCGGCGCCCCGGCGCCCCTGCACCTTGCGCTGACGCAGCTACACGCGACTCGTCCGAACCCGCCGGCGATTGCAGGAGCAGACCTTCCGCAATCGCCGCTAGCGTCCCTGTCGACGACATC
>NZ_JBEXHQ010000051.1:0-55687 GCF_040607915.1 Micromonospora sp. NPDC005215
TGCGCCAGGCCATCCGCTCCGCACATGATCCACTCGACATCATTGATACCGGGGCATCCGGCACGCTCCGACACCCCGACATCAAGAAACCCGAGCGTCGGCGGCCGCACAGACAGGCCAGATCGGGCAAATCTCCATCAACCGGGCGCGGCCCGGTCGGTGGCGCGGTTAGAGAGGAAGGGTGGGATTGACGCCCCAGCGACGGCGGATGGCCACAGACCGCTCAGACCACGCAGCGTCGAGACCAGCGGTCGGCCGGCGGGCACTGTAGAAGTCGCGGCCCGGACCCGCAGCCGCCGAACCGAAGGAGACCAGCCCACCTAAGCGGGACCGCCCCCAGCCTGCGGCAGCGCGCGGGGATCGTCCTGAGCGACACCGCGTCCGCCGGGCGCTACCCTGACACCATGCAGGCCGTCTTCCCCACCCCGACCGACGTGGCCTTCCTGGCGCGTCCGGGTCGCCCTGCCGTGGTGGCGAGAACGCTCGCCGAGCTGGCCGGCCCGACCCGGGGTGTCGTCGAACTGCCCGTGCGGTTGATGTGGAACGCCGAGCGCACTTTCGACCTCGGCGACCCCGACCAACTGCTCTGGATGTACGAGAACGTGCTCCGCGAGACCACCCGGGCCGAGGATCTGCGGGCGCTGATCAACGGGCGGACGTTGCGCCGGGTGTGGCGGCTGCTCAACCTGCCCCGGGGCGTACGGCAGGCGTGGGAGAGCCGGCACCGCGGCCTGCGCGCGGCGTGACCGAGCCTCACCTGCACGAGTTCTACCGGGAGGTGGCCCGGGTGGCGCTGACCGCCGCCGGGCCGTACCGGTTCGTGTTGGGTGGTGGGGTGGCCTGGGCGGCGCACGGGTTGGTCGCCCGCCCGACGGAGGACGTCGACCTCTTCGCGGACGTTGAGGGCGCTGCCGCAGCGGCGTCCACCGGGGTGCGGGTGGCGCTGGAACGCTCCGGTTTCACCGTCACCGACGCGGACCCGGACAGTGAGCTGGCCGAGCTGTTCGACGGGTACGGCCAGGACATGAAGGACTTCGTGGTGAGCCGGGACGGGCGGCAGATCCGGCTCAGCCTCGCCCGGTTGGACCGTCAGCAGAGCCCGGTGGTGATGGACCTCGGCCCGGTCATGGACGTGCGTGACCTGGTGGCCAACAAGATCGCGGCGTTGGTGAACCGGCGGGAGGTCCGTGACTTCATCGACGTGGCGGCGGCGCTGGAGCACTACGACGTGACCGAGCTGTTGGTGCTGGCACGGCAGGTCGATCCCGCGCTGGATCCGGCGGACGTGCGGGCCGCCGGCCGTTACCTGGATCGGCTGTCCGAGCAGCGCTTCGGTCGTTACGGCCTGAGCGCAGCCGACATCACCCAGGTCCGCCGACGCTTCGCCGCATGGCCGCGCTGAAGCGGCCGCCCAACGAGACGCGGGACCAGCGCAGCGCCGCGCGCCGGAGCACGCGGCACCGGATCGAGCCGCCCAACGAGACGCCGGGCCAGCGCGGCGCCGGGCGCCGGGCGACGCGACGCCGAATCGAGCCGCGCAACGAGACGCCGGACCAGCGCAGCGCCGCGCGCCGGAGCACGCGGCACCGGATCGAGCCGCGTCGGGGCGGGCAGCCGACCGCCCCGACGGTGGATCACTTGGTCGGTCGACCGCCCGTGACGCCCAGGATCTCGCCGGTGACGTAGCTGGACTCCTGCGACGCGAAGAAGACGTACGCCGGGGCCAGCTCGGCCGGCTGGCCGGGGCGCCCCTCCGGGGTGTCGGTGCCGAACTGCTTCACCTTCTCCTCGGGCATCGTGGACGGGATCAGTGGCGTCCAGACCGGGCCGGGTGCGACCGCGTTGACCCGGATGCCCTGCTCGGCCAGGTCGGCGGCGAGGGCCTTTGTGAAGTTGGCGATCCCCGCCTTCGTGGTGGCGTAGTCCAGCAGCTGCGGTGACGGGTCGAACGCCTGGATCGACGCCGTGTTGATGATCGCCGACCCCTCGGCCAGGTGCGGGATGGCGGCCTTGCAGAGCCAGAACAAGGCGTACAGGTTGGTCTTGAGCACCCTGTCGAACTGCTCGGTGCTGATCCCGAGGATCCCCTTGTCCTGCGACATCTGGTATGCCGCGTTGTTCACCAGGATGTCGATGCCGCCCAGGTCGCGGACCGTCCGATCGACCAACTCCTGGCAGTGCGCCTCGTCGGTGATGTCGCCGCGTACCGCGATGCCTCGCCGGCCGGCGTCCTCGACCAGCCGGATGGTCTCCCGGGCGTCGGCGTCCTCCTCCTCGCTCAGGTACGAGATGAGCACGTCGGCGCCCTCCCGGGCGTAGGCGATCGCGATCGCCCGGCCGATCCCCGAGTCACCACCGGTGATCAGCGCCCGCTTGCCGTCGAGCTTGCCACTGCCCCGGTACGAAGCTTCCCCGTGGTCGGGCTTCGGGCTCATGTCCCCGGTCGAGCCGGGCGGCGACTGCTGCTGAGCGGGCTGGCCCGACTGCTGGCCGTACTGGTTGGTCGGGTCCTGCCGGGCGTGCTGGTCCTCACTCACCGAGATCTCCTCGCGCCGCGCGGGTCTCGCCCGCGAATGTCCTCCCGAACCGCCCTACCCGCTGTGGCCTGCGGAAACTGCAGTAGCGCTCGGGGCTGGCGTGGCGGGAGTGACGGCTGCTGGTTATGGTGCGCGAGGCGCTCACGAGGCGCGTCCACCCCCCATGGAAAGGCACGTCATGACCTCTCCCTCCGGCCCGTCGCGCCGCCAGGTGCTCGTCGCCGCGGCGGCGGCGGCGACCGCCCCGCTGATCGCCGCCGCGCCCGCGCAGGCGGCCGGCGCGGCCCGGCCGCGCACCTGGGACCTCACCCTCCTGGGCACGTCGGACACCCACGGCAACGTCTACAACTGGGATTACTACCGAGACGCCGAGTACGACGACAGCAAGCAGAACGACATCGGCGTCGCGAAGCTGGCGACCCTGATCAACCAGATCCGCCGGGAGCGGCGCGGCAGGGCGACGCTGGTGCTCGACGCCGGTGACACGATCCAGGGCACGCCGCTGGCGACGTACTACGCCAAGCAGGAGCCGATCACCGCCACCGGGGAGAAGCACCCGATGGCCCGGGCGATGAACGTCATCGACTACGACGCGGTGACGCTCGGCAACCACGAGTTCAACTACGGCCTGCCGTTGCTGGACCTGTGGATCCGCCAGCTCGGCTTCCCGGCGCTCGCCGCGAACGCGGTCAACACCAGGACCGGCAAGCCCGCCTTCCTGCCGTACGTCATCAAGAAGGTCTCCCTCGGTTTCGCCGCGCCGACCCTGCGCGTCGGCATCCTGGGGCTGACCAACCCCGGCGTGGCCATCTGGGACAGGGGCAACGTCGAGGGCAAGCTGCGCTTCGACGACATGGTCGCGACCGCCGCGAAGTGGGTGCCGATCATGCGGGCCCGCGGCGCGGACCTCGTGCTGATCTCCGCGCACGGCGGTGACAGCGGCACCTCCAGCTACGGCCCGGAGCTGCCGAACGAGAACCCGGTGGCGCTGATCGCCCAGCAGGTGCCGGGGATCGACGCGATCCTCTTCGGTCACGCGCACAACGAGGTGGTCGAGCGGTTCGTCACCAACGAGCGGACCGGCGCGCAGGTGTTGCTCTCCGAGCCGTCGAAGTGGGGCCAGCGGCTCACCCGGATGGACTTCACCCTCGCCCGGGAGCGCGGCCGCTGGACGATCACCAAGAAGGCCGCCACCATGCTGAACACCAACACGGTGGTCGAGGACCCGAAGGTACTCGCCGCCGTGCGGGGCCAGCACCAGAAGACCATCGCGTACGTGAACCAGGTGGTGGCCCAGGCCACCGTCGAGATGTCCACAGTGGAATCCAGGTACAAGGACACCCCCATCCTGGACTTCATCAACCACGTCCAGGCCCAGACCGTCACAGAGGCGCTGGTCGGCACCCAGTACGCCGACCTGCCGGTGCTGTCGCAGGCCTCGCCGTTCAGCCGTACCGCGGTCTTCCCCGCCGGCGACGTCAAGATCCGCGACGTGGCCGGGCTGTACGTGTACGACAACACCCTGGAAGCGGTAGTGCTCAACGGCGCCGAGGTGCGCGCGTACCTGGAGTACTCGGCGAAGTACTTCCGGACCCTCGCCCCGGGCGCCCCGGTCGACCCGGAGCAGATCAGCGACTCACCGGCGGTTCCGGACTACAACTACGACGTGATCTCCGGCCTGGAGTACGACATCGACATCGCCAAGCCGGTGGGCCAGCGGATCACGCGACTGGTGCTGCCCGGCACCGACACCCCCGTCGCGGACGACGCACAGTTCGTGATGGCGGTGAACAACTATCGGCGCAGCGGCGGCGGCAACTTCCCCGGCATCGTGAAGACCCAGGTCTACAACGCGCAGCAGGAGATCCGTCAGTTGCTCATCGACTGGGCGCAGGCCAAGGGGACGATCAACCCGGCCGACTTCTTCCAGCCCAACTGGCGACTGGTACGCGAGGGCGTCCCGGTCTTCTGATCGCAGACCGCAGCCGGGCCGTGGGTGGCGACACCCGCGGCCCGTCCGCGTTTCTCAGCCCTGCACGTTCCAGCGGACCGGGTCCTCGGCCTTCTCCGGCCGGTCCCGCCCGGGATCGGTCTCGGTCAGCTCGACCCGCTCCTCCGGCCGGGCCGCGGGCGGCAACTCCCCGAAGCGCGCGTGCCGCAGGAACGCGTACTCGTCGTCGGTGAACGGCTGCTCGGCCATTGGTGCCTCCTGTCGCTCCCCCGTCATTGTCCGGCGTGCGGGGTGCTGCGTACCAGGGTGACGTCACACCGCGTAAAGCGTCCTAGGATCCTGGGTGAACAATGGTGGGCGGTCGGCGCCGCTCGGGCAGTCGGTCGAGCACCGCGAGAGCCGCCCGGATCGGCCGCCGTCGCAGCAACTCGGCGAAGCTCGCCCGGCCCTGACAGAACTGGACGAACATCCGCCAACCCGGCGGGGTCGCCAACAGCGCGTGGAACACCTCCGGACGCCGGGTGAACACGTCAAGCAGCCGGAACCCCGCCCGCATCTCCGGCACCAGGCGCTCCGCGACCGCCCGCTCGTACCCGGCCAGATCTCCGCTGGCGACCGCCGCACCGGCCAACTCACCCGAGCGCAACGCGAAGCTGATGCCCTCCCGGCTCCACGGCTCCAACAGTCCTGCCGCATCGCCCACGACCAGCACCCGGCCGTTACGCAACGGCGAATCCTCCTCGCGGCACCGGGTCAGGTGACCGGAGTCGTGCTCCGCCGGCAACCCGGTCAGCCCCAACCGGTCGACGAACCGCCGCAGGTAGTCCCGGGTCCCCTCCCCCGCGCCCCGACCGGCGATCACACCGACGGTCAACCGGTCACCCTTGGGAAAGACCCAGGCGTACGAGCCCGGCATCGCGCCCCAGTCCAGCAGCAGCCGACCCCGCCACCGCTCCTGCTCCGCCGGCGGCACCGCGATCTCCACCTCCAGACCCAGGTCCACCTGCCGGTACCGCACCCCCACCTGCCGGGCGGTCACCCCCGACGAACCATCCGCCCCGATCACCGCACGGGCCGCGATCGTCGTACCGTCGGCCAACCGCAGGCGTACCCCCTCGGGGTCCTGCTCGATCCCGCGGACGGCGACCCGCTCGCGCAGCTGCGCGCCGGCGGCGACCGCCGCCGCGCGCAGCCGGTCGTCGAACTCCTCGCGGCGCACCATGGTCACCACCGGGCTGTCGTTGCGGCGGGTGAACTCCCGACGACCGTCCCGGGTGAACGTGACCCGGTCCACCCGGTCCTGCGCCGGCACCTCGATCCGACCGTGGACGGCCGCCAGCGAGGTGCCGATCAGGCCGCCACCGCAGGTCTTGTACCGCGGGTGCGCGGCCCGCTCCACAACCAGGGTGGAGACACCCGCGCGGGCAGCGGCGTAGGCCGCGGACAACCCGGCGGGGCCGGCGCCGACGACAACGAGATCCCAAACGATCACGACAGCAGCCTAGGGGATGGCGAAGGCCCCGCCGAGCTGCGCAACCGCCTGCCGTCGGGGTGATCCTGCGGCCCTGGCGATGCTCGACCAGCCGGAACGACACCTGGAAGCGGCGTGGTGTGGCGGCTCTGAGCCGCCCAGCGCCGTCACGCAGCTGCCGGGTACGCCGACGGCCGTGCTGCCGCACCTGATCCGCACCGCCCGATCGGGTGTGCATCTTCGGCGAGCCAGGGGGTAACCGGCGCACGGCAACCGCCGCACGACGGCGGACGAACGAAGGAGGAACCATGCAGCAGGTGCCACTGTCGGAGGCCGAGCAACGGGTGTACCAGGCGGTCACCACTCTCGAGGCACGCGGACAGGTGCCCTATCCGGACCTGATCGCCGAGGAGTCCGGGCTGACCGCGGAACAGGTGGGGAGCCCCCTGCACCTGCTCACCGAGAAGGGCCTGCTGCACCGCGAGGACTCGCCGATGGCGGGCCTCGACTTCGGTCCCCGGTTCTGCGCCCGCCAGATGGCGTGACCCGCAGAACAAGCCGGGACGATTCGCCCCCCGGTGACCCGGGTAGGGGTCAACAATGCGTGATCAGCGGTCAACGGGGGGCACGATGAGTGCGGCGCAACCGCCGCAGCCGGTGGACGCGGCCGCGAACCGGCGACGCTGGCAGGCCGTCGGCGTCGGGCTGGTCGCCGCGTTCATGACGTTGCTCGACGTCAGCATCGTCAACGTTGCGGTGCCGTCCATCGACCGGGCACTGCACGCCTCGCCGAGCGACCTCCAGTGGATCCTCTCCGGGTACGCGCTCACCTTCGGCCTGGCGCTGGTGCCCGCCGGCCGCTTCGGCGACGCCCGCGGCCGGCGCAACGCGTTCGTCTTCGGCATCGCCCTGTTCACCGTGACCAGTGCGCTCGCCGGCCTCGCCACCTCCCCGACCTGGTTGGTCATCACCCGACTGCTCCAGGGCGCCGCCGCCGGCATCGTCAACCCGCAGGTCATCGGACTGATCCAGCAACTCTTCCGAGGCCCGGAACGGGCCCGCCCATTCGGGCTGCTCGGCGCCACCATCGGTATCTCCACCGCGGTCGGGCCACTGCTCGGCGGGCTGCTCATCGCCGTCGGCGGCGAGGAACACGGGTGGCGGTGGGTCTTCTTCGTCAACGTACCGGTCGGCATCCTCGCGGTGATCCTCGGCTGGCGTCTGCTGCCCGGCCGCCCCGCCGGTCAACCCGGCTGGCGCCAACTCGACCCCGTCGGTGTCCTGCTGCTCGGTGTCGGCGTGGTCCTCGTCCTGCTTCCGCTCGTGCAGGAGCAGCAGTGGCGGACCCCCTGGAAGTGGGCGCTCATCCCGGTCGGTCTCGCGGTGCTGGTCGCCTTCGGGCTCTGGGAGCGGCGATACGAACGCCACCACCAACCACTGTTCGACCTTCGGCTGTTCAGCCTCCAGTCGTACACCCTGGGGTCGCTCATCGCGCTTGTCTACTTCGGCGGCTTCACCGCGATCTTCTTCATCTTCACCCTGTTCCTGCAGATGGGTCTCGGCTACAGCGCGCTCGTCGCGGGCCTGGCCATCACCCCGTTCGCCCTGGGTTCGGCCGCCGCCGCCGTGCTCGGCGGGCGCATCGTCAACCGCATCGGCCGACCACTGGTCGCCATCGGTCTGCTCACCATCGTGGTCGGGCTGGCCGCGACGGTCGTCGCGTTGCGCCTCGCACCGGACGCCCCAGCACCCTGGGTCGCCGCCGGCCCCCTGCTCGTCGCCGGCATCGGCAGCGGGCTGGTGATCGCACCCAACCAGACGATCACCCTCGCCGACGTTCCGGTAACGCAGTCGGGCAGCGGCGCGGGCATGCTCCAGACCGGTCAGCGCATCGGCGCCGCCGCCGGCATCGCCGCCGTCGGCTCGGTGTTCTTTTCATCGCTTGCCGACAGCCGCGGCAACTGGACAACGTCCTTCGAACGGTCGCTCATGCTGGCCACCGGCATCATCGCACTCGCGCTGATCTGCGCGCTGATCGACATCCTCCGCACACGCCACCAGAAGACCTGACAACACCAGGGGTACGCCGCTGGCCGGCACCCCGGGTGGGGTGCCGGCCAGCGGTCGGTGTCGTGCGGTGGTGCCGGTGTCAGCTGTTCCAGTGCTGGCCGACCAGGTCGGTGGCCTGCTGCTCCCACTGGGCGTAGGCATCCGGGTAGGCGGAAACCTGCACGGTCTGCGCGGCCTCGGTCAGCGGCATGTCCTGCCAACCGTCAACCTGGCGCAGGCCCTTGAGGAACGCGGTCGTCGAGTAGGCCGGGTCGGTGATCTGCTCCGGCGAACCCCAACCCGAGCTCGGGCGTTGCTGGAACAGGCCCAGCGAGTCATGATCGTTCATGTCACCCAGGTGACCCAGGTTCTCCAGCTTCGACTCCTGCAGGCTCGTCGCGATCGAGATGACCGCGGCGCGCTCGGGCAGGCCAGCCTTCTTCGTGGCGGCGATGATCGCCTTGGCACTGGCCGTCTGCTCGTCGTTCAGGGTGATCCGGGACTGCTCGCCCTGCGGCTTCGGCGCGGTGCTCTGCACCGCGACAGTGGCGGGCTTGCCCTCGACCGGGGTGCCGGCGTGAGCGGCGATCGGACCGGCGAACACACCACCGGCGAACGCGAGACCAGCAACAGACAACACACTCTTACGCATGATCGTGTTCATGGGGGTAGCTCCTTCGGGGGTAGGAACACCCAACCACCAACCGGGGAGTCGGCGGCACGGGTGAGAGCACCTCGTCCGGCGCTGCACAAACAAGCGGGGGAAGTCTTGGGGGTGGGCAACCGACAAGCCGGGGGCTCGTGGTGCCGGGTCCAGATGTAACGACCGGGGGGCCGGGGTCATTCCGGGGGCGGCCCATCCACCGGCACCCTCGTGGAGACGGTGACCGGGCGGTCGTTCGTGGGGACTGTAACGACCGGGCCGCGGCCCGCATTCCAACCCGGTAGGGCGGGGCGGCGAGCCGGTGGTACTGCGATCGTCAGGGTATGTAACGACCCCGGTCGGGCCATGATTCCGGGCCACGGGTGTAGCCGGTCACAGGTCAGAGACCCGGAGACCGGACAAACCGCCCACCAACGTGGCAAGTTTGCCAAGCGGGCTTGCTCACAACGGGCGAAAACCCCCGGACGGACCGCCAGGCTGGCCCAGGTCACCCGATCCGGGGGCTCGGGCCGTGCCTGGACCAGGCGACCTGGCGTGCAGCCACCTCACGACACGTCGAAACGGGTCGCGGACGGCGCCTCCCGGACCGGTGACGCGAAACCGCGCCCCCGAACCGGGAGCGCGGTTTCGCGAGAGTCGGGGACGTGTGGCGTCAGGCGACGTGGCGTTGGGCCGGGACTGTCGACTTGTGTGGGCGGCCCAGTCGGGCCTCCAGTCGTGCGACGTCGACTCGGGCGTGCCGGCGGTCGGCCAGGTCCTCCCAGCCGACGGCGAGCAGTCGGAGCCGTTCCGACTCGCTGAAACCGCCCCAGACGCCGTAGGGCTCGCGTACCGACAGGGCGTGCGCGGCGCATTCGGCGCGGACCGGGCAGGCGCGGCAGACTGCCTTGGCGGCCGACTCGCGGCGCAGTCGGGAGGAACCTCGCTCGCCGTCGGGGTGGAAGAACTGGGCACTGTCCCGGCCTCGGCAGGCACCGAGTCGCTGCCAGTCCCAGAGATCGACGATGGGTCCGGGCAGTCTACGTACGTTCGACATCAGCACCCCTCCTCCCGCGCGGCTCCGCGAGAATCCATGTGGCCGGCATCCGGGCGGCGGGCCGCGCAGGCGCACCGTTCCCGGCCTGGAACTCCCGGTACCCGGACTGTTGTCGACTCACACGTCTGTGATCGAAAACGTCCTAGAAATTGCGGCTTTTGCCCCAACTGTCGGAAAAGTTCGAAGGATTGCCGGGAACCTCCTCCCCAGCCGACCCCGCCATGGTCTGCTCGTCAGCGGAGAGGAGACCACAGTGCGTACCGTTCTTGTGTGCGTTCGGACACCACTCGCGGCCCAGCACCTTACTTCTGCTGCCGCGCGGCTGGGGTTGTCCGCAATCGTTCGTACCGCCGTCTCCGATCCCGAGGTGATGCTGCGGCTCGCCGAGCGACCGGCTGACGTGGTGCTGGCCGACACGGCCCTCACCCGGCCGGACAGCGCCGGCTTCGTCCGTCGGGTGCTGGCCCGCGCGCCGCAGGCCGCGGTGCTGCTGCTCGGCACCGAAGAGTCCGAGGCCGCGGCGGCCACCATCAGTGCTGGTGCCCGGGGTCTCATCCAGAATGTCGACCACGACCTGACCAGCGCGGTGGCGAAGGCGCTGCTGCTGCTCACCGCCCCCGGACGGGCGTCGCGGCAGCGGATCACCGATCCGGCCCGGGACGCCGCGGCGGTGGGCGGTTCGGGTCGCTCTGGGCCGTCACCGCGTGGCACCGGCGATCCCGGCTGGGCGGCCACGCCCGGCGAGGGGCAGGCGGGTGTGCCGTCGGTGCCGGTACAGCGGGGTGACGACGAGGCCGAGTCGGCGACCGGCGAGTCGTCGGCCGACCAGGCCGATCCGGCCCGGCCCGCCCCGAACGCCCGGCCCAGCCGGGCGTCGATCGGGCTCACCGAGCGCGAGCTTCAGGTGCTGCTCGGCATGGCCGAGGGCAAGAGCAACGCGGAGATCGGCCGGGAGTTGTTCGTGTCGGAGGACACCGTCAAGACGCACGCCCGCCGGTTGTTCCGCAAGCTTGGCGCTCGGGACCGGGCGCACGCGGTGGCGGCAGGCTTCCGGGCCGGCCTGGTCGCCTGAGGCGGGCCGCCGTCACTCGGTGACGGTCGGCGTGCCCGGCTCGTCCTCGGTGCCCTCGGTCAGGGTGTCGTGCACCCCGTCGGCGTACCCCCGGGCGTAGTCCCAGGTCACGTAGTGGTCCGGGTCGGGGTCGTACGCGGGCTCGTGCACCCGGGGCCGACCGGAGTTGAGCAGGTGCCGGAGGTTGCCGCGGAGCAGGTCCCAGTCGAAGTAGTGCGGCTCCCGGCAGTCCTCGCATTCGATCACCAGCCCACGGACCCCGATCGGGGCCAGCAGAGCCTGGTAGATCTCCAGGTCGGCGAGGTCTTCCAGCACATCCTGCCGCTCGACGTCGGTCAGCGGATCCGGCGTCGCGTCATCGCCCGGGTCATCCAGACCGGCGGTCGGATCGGCCGGGTCGCCGTTGAACGGGTCGATGGGCTCGTCGTGCACCCCCTCACCGTAGACCCAACCCGGCGCGAACGTCCGCCCCCCGGCCTCCGCGCCGGGCCGGCCCGCCACGGACGGGTCGCCCAGCTCACTGGGTACGATGAGGCGACGTGCCGGCACCGTGGCGCGCTCCGGTGCCCGCCCGCGCCACCTCGCTGAAGCCCATCCGAGCAGCTCAGGGGAGCAATCGTGGAAAATTCGCCCAGCACCGATCTTCCGGCCGGCGTCGAGCACGCCGACCTGGGCGGCCACCTGCCCGAGCTGCCGGCTGGCTCTGCCCGGGTGGTTCCGCTCGGCCTCACCTTCGACGACGTGCTGTTGCAGCCGGGCGAGTCGGACGTGGTGCCCAGTCGGGTCAACACCCGGACGAAGCTCACCCGCAACATCGAGCTGTCCATTCCGCTGCTGTCCAGCGCGATGGACACGGTGACCGAGGCCCGGATGGCGATCGCCATGGCCCGCCAGGGTGGCATCGGCGTGTTGCACCGCAACCTCTCCCTGGAGGACCAGGCGCTCCAGGTCGACCTGGTCAAGCGGTCCGAGTCCGGCATGATCACCAACCCGGTGACCGCCAGCCCGGACGACACGCTGCGCGAGGTCGACGAGCTGTGCGGGCGCTACCGCATCTCCGGCGTTCCGGTGGTGGACGGCGACGGCCAGCTGGTCGGCATCGTCACCAACCGGGACATGCGGTTCGTCTCGGAGCCGGACACTCCGGTCCGCGAGATCATGACCCACACCCCGCTGGTCACCGCCCGGGTCGGCGTGAGCAAGGACGACGCGCTGGCGCTGCTGCGCCAGCACAAGGTCGAGAAGCTGCCGATCGTCGACGACTCGGGCCGGCTGCGTGGCCTGATCACCGTCAAGGACTTCACAAAGAGCGAGCAGTACCCGGACGCCAGCAAGGACGACGCCGGCCGCCTCCGGGTCGCCGCCGCCATCGGTGTGGGCGAGGACGCGTACAAGCGGGCCCGCGCCCTGGTCGACGCGGGCGTCGACGTGCTGATCGTGGACACCGCGCATGGTCACCAGCGGGCCGTGCTGGACATGGTCCGCCGGCTCAAGGCCGACGTCACTGTCGACATCATGGGCGGCAACGTGGCCACGTACGCCGGCGCGAAGGCGCTTGTCGACGCCGGCGCCGACGGTGTCAAGGTGGGCGTGGGACCGGGCGCGATCTGCACCACCCGGATCGTCGCCGGGGTCGGCGTGCCGCAGGTGACCGCGATCATGGAGGCGGCTCGGGCCGCCCGCCCGGCCGGCGTGCCGGTGATCGGTGACGGTGGCATCCAGTATTCCGGCGACATCGCCAAGGCCCTGGTGGCCGGCGCCGACACGGTGATGCTCGGCAGCCTGCTGGCCGGCTGCGAGGAGAGCCCCGGCGAGCTGATCTTCGTCAACGGCAAGCAGTTCAAGACCTACCGCGGGATGGGGTCGCTCGGCGCGATGCAGTCCCGGGGCCAGGCCAAGTCGTACAGCAAGGACCGCTACTTCCAGCAGGACGTGCTCAGCGACGACAAGCTGGTCCCGGAGGGCGTGGAAGGTCAGGTGCCCTACCGGGGTCCGCTCTCCCGGGTGGCTCACCAGCTGGTCGGCGGGTTGCGACTGGCCATGGGATACGCCGGTGCGGAGAACATCCCCGATCTGCACCGCCGGGGCCAGCTCATCCGGATCACCGCGGCCGGGCTGAAGGAGAGCCACCCGCACGACATCCAGATGACCGTCGAGGCGCCCAACTACCACACCCGCTGACCCAACACCCCCAACCACCTGGAGTCCCCCATGCGTGACGTGGTCGAGATCGGGCTGGGCAAGACCGCGCAGCGCGGCTACCACCTGGACGACATCGCCATCGTGCCGAGCCGCCGCACCCGGGACGTCGATGACGTGTCGACCTCCTGGCAGCTCGACGCGTACCCGTTCGGCATTCCGTGCGTCGGCCACCCCTCCGACGCCACCATGAGCCCGTCGTCGGCGGTGCGGCTCGGTCAGCTCGGCGGTCTCGGCGTGCTCAACGTCGAGGGTCTGTGGACCCGCTACGAGAACCCGACCAAGGTGCTGGACGAGCTGGCCGGCCTCCATGAGGACGCTCGCGCCACCAAGCGGCTC
This sequence comes from Micromonospora sp. NPDC005215, assembly GCF_040607915.1. Taxonomy (NCBI): domain Bacteria; kingdom Bacillati; phylum Actinomycetota; class Actinomycetes; order Micromonosporales; family Micromonosporaceae; genus Micromonospora; species Micromonospora sp. NPDC005215. The sequence continues at coordinate 13,319 of NZ_JBEXHQ010000051.1, forward strand.
CAGGAGGTGTACGCGGAGCCGATCCGCCCGGACCTGATCGCCGAGCGGGTCCGTGAGCTGCGCGCCGGTGGCGGCACGGTGGCGGTACGGGTCTCTCCGCAGCACACCCTGGCGCTGGCCCCGGTCATCCTGGACGCCGGGGTGGACATCCTGGTCATCCAGGGCACCATCGTCTCGGCCGAGCACGTGTCGACCACCGACGAGCCGTTGAACCTCAAGGAGTTCATCGCCGACCTCGACCTGCCGGTGATCGTCGGCGGCTGCACTGACTACAAGACCGCGCTGCACCTGATGCGCACCGGCGCGGCCGGTGTGATCGTGGGCATCGGTGGCGACGAGTGGTCGACGACCGAGTCGGTGCTGGGCATCCGGGTGCCGATGGCCTCGGCGATCGCCGACGCCGCGGCGGCCCGTCGCGACTATCTGGACGAGACCGGCGGCCGGTACGTGCACCTGATCGCCGACGGTGACATCCAGACGTCGGGCGACATCGCCAAGGCGCTCGGCTGCGGCGCGGACGCGGTGATGCTCGGTGAGCCGCTGTCGCTGTGCGAGGAGGCGCCCGCCGGTGGTGCCTGGTGGCACTCGGCGGCGAGCCACCCGTCGCTGCCCCGGGGCGCGTTCGAGGTGGCCGGTGAGCCGATCGGGTCGATGGAGGAGCTGCTCTTCGGTCCGGCGGACGAGGCCGACGGCCAGCTCAACCTGTTCGGTGGGCTGCGTCGGGCGATGGCCAAGTGCGGTTACCGCGACCTGAAGGAGTTCCAGAAGGTCGGCCTGGTCCTCGACCGCTGACCCTTCCCACAGACGCCGGAGGGCCGGCCCCGCGCGGTGCGGGGTCGGCCCTCGTCGCGTTGCGCCGGAAATCCAGCAAAAGGCCGATACCGGTCGCATGGTCGGCATCGCTGGCTACGCTCGTCCTGACCCGGGGACCCCGCGGGAGGAGTGTGCATGGTCCGGACCGGACGGTCGCCCGCCGGCACCCGGCTGGCCGCCGCGCTGACCTGCGTCGTCGGGCTGGTGTTTGCCGGTTGTACGGGCGAGCACCGTGACGGTTTCCGGCCCGGTGCGGCCGACGCCGGTGACCCGTACGTGCCGGGGCGCGGCAACGGCGGCTACGACGTCACCCACTACGGCCTGGACGTCCGCTACGACCCGTCGACCGACCGGCTGACCGGTCGAGCCGTCATCACCGCCACGGCCACCCAGGACCTGTCCCGGTTCAACCTGGACCTGGTTGGCCTGGACGTGAGCGCTGTCCGGATGGGCGACGCGCGGGCCGACCACCGCCGCGACGACGGCGAGTTGGTGGTGACCCCGCGCCACGGGCTCCCGCGTGGCCAGCAGTTCACTGTGACTGTCGACTACGCGGGCGTGCCCACCGCCGTCGTGGACGGGGCGTTGGGCAGTGGCGGCTTCCTGCACACCGGCGACGGCGCGGTCGCGCTCGGCCAACCCGACTCGGCCGCCACCTGGTTCCCGGTCAACGACCACCCGTCGGACAAGGCCAGCTACGACCTGGCGGTGACCGTCCCGGACGGCCTGGCCGCGTTGAGCAACGGAGTGCCCGGGCCGAAGAGCAGCGCCGACGGCTGGACCACCTGGCGCTGGTCGGAGCGCACCCCGATGGCCAGTTACCTGACCACGCTGGTGATCGGTGACTACCGGGTGGTGACCGGCACGCACGCCGGTCGGCCGATGGTCACCGCGGTGGCGGCGAGCCTGCCACCGGCCGGCGGCGCGGCCAGCTCACTGGCCCGCACCGGTGCGATCGCCGACTTCCTGGCCAGTCGCTTCGGCCCGTACCCGTTCGACTCGTACGGCGGGATCGTGGTCGCCGACGACCGGGTCGGGTACGCGCTGGAAACCCAGTCCCGCCCGGTGTACGGGCCCGCGTTCTTCACCGACGACCGCCCCAACCCGAGCGTCGTCGCGCACGAGCTGGCGCACCAGTGGTTCGGCGACAGCGTGTCGGTGGGCAGGTGGAGCGACATCTGGCTGAACGAGGGCTTCGCCAGCTACGCCGAGTGGCTGTGGGAGGAACACGACGGCGGCCGGACCGCCCAGCGCAACTTCGAGCTTCAGTACGCGGCGACCGACTGGTCGCAGCCGTCGGTCGAGCCGGGCCGGGAGCGGATGTTCGGTACGGCCGTCTACAAGCGCGGGGCGCTGGCCGTGCACGCGTTGCGCCGGACTGTCGGTGACGACACGTTCTTCCGCATCCTGCGGACCTGGACCACCGAGCGGGCGGCGGCCAACGCGACCACCGCGGACCTCGTCGCGCTTGCCGAGCGGGTAGCGGGTCGGCAGCTCCGACCGGTCTTCGACGCCTGGTTGGTGGGTGGCTCAGCGCCCACACTGCCGTGACGGAGCCGTGATGGCCGGTCGATATGCTGCCGCCTGCGAACGACGGGGAGACACCCGCTCGCGCGGGGCGGCGTGAGCCGTCACCGCCACCGTACGGGGGAGGGGTGTGGGATGCGGGTGACGCGACGCAGACTGCGGATGGGCTCGGCTCTGCTGGTGACCGGGGCTCTCGCACTGTCCGGATGCGACTCGACAGGCACGGAGGCCGCCCCGTCGCCGAGCGCGTCCCCCACGGCGTCGCGGACGTTCACCGCGGGCGCGCCGGGGGCCGGCGACGCCTACTTCCCGAGCTACGGCAACGGCGGCTACGACGTCGCACGGTACGTGGTCAAGGTGCGCTACGACCCGGCGAAGGACCAGCTGACCGGTACGACCACCGTGCAGGCCACCGCGACGGCCGACCTGTCGACGTTCAACCTCGACCTCGCCGGCCTGACCGTCACCGCGGTCTCAGTGGACGGTGCGCCGGCAACGCACCGCCGGGAGCGGAACGAGCTGGTGATCAAGCCAACCTCCGGCCTGATCAACGGCAACGGGTTCGTCGCCGAGATCGCCTACGAGGGCGTGCCGAAGCCGCTGAAGAACGAGACCCTCGGTGAGGGTGGTTTCCTGCACACCCCCGACGGTGCCATCGCCCTGGGGCAGCCCGAGTCGGCAAGCACCTGGTTCCCGGTCAACGACCATCCGTCCGACAAGGCGGCGTACGACTTCGAGATCACCGTTCCGGACGGTCTCACCGCGGTCAGCAACGGCGTTCCCGGCGGCAAGGCCAGCACGGCCGGGTGGACGACCTGGAAGTGGTCGGAGAAGTCGCCGATGGCCAGCTACCTGAGCACGCTGGTGATCGGCGAGTTCCGGATCACCACGGCCACGCACCGGGGGAAGCCGGTCTACAGCGCGGTCGCGATCGCGGCAAACGGTTCCGCGGATTCGTCGATCGCCGAGACCACAAAGGTCGCCGACTACCTGGAGACCGTGTTCGGGCCGTACCCGTTCGACGCGTACGGGGGTGTGGTGGTCTCGGACAGCCGGATCTCCTACGCGCTGGAGACGCAGAGCCGCCCTGTCTACTCGGCGAGTTTCTTCGCGAGTGGCGAGAACACCGAGGTGGTCGCCCACGAGCTGGCGCACCAGTGGTTCGGGGACAGCGTCTCCCTGGGCAGGTGGGAGGACATCTGGCTCAACGAGGGCTTCGCGACGTACGCGGAGTGGCTCTGGGCCGAGCACACCAGGAAGTCCACTGCCGAGGAGGCGTTCGACAGCCGGTACGCCAGGGCGTCGGCGAAGGTGTGGAAGACGCCGCCGGGCAAGCCGGGGGCGAAGGAGCTGTTCAGCGAGTCGGTCTACCAGCGTGGTGCGATGACGCTGCACGCCCTGCGGGTGTCCGTCGGCGACAAGGCGTTCTTCGAGATCGTCAAGACCTGGGCGGCGGAGAAGCACAACGGCACCGCCACCACTGCCGAGTTCGTGGCGCTCGCCGAACGCATCTCCGGCAGGCAGCTCGACGCGGTCTTCGACGCCTGGCTCTACGGCACCAGGAAGCCGGCCCTGCCCAAGCGGCTTTAGGGCCTGTTTCATAAGGACTGGCCGGCCTGCGGCCGGCCCGGACGACGACCGGCGGCGTTGCGGTTTCGCCCGGATACGACACCGGTATCCGGACGAAACCGCGCCTTGCCGGATCGCCGCCCGGACTCCGCCTCGGCTCGACCGCCCTTGTGAAACAGGCCCTGACCGCTGTCAGTTCTTGACGACCAGGTTGGGGTGGGCGGCCAGGTAGGCGTCGGCGCGGCCGGCGCGCAGCTCGGTGAGGAATTTCCGGCCGTCGCTGGTGAGCTGCTCGCCGCGGTAGGCACTGCCCTTGCCGACACCGGAACCGGGCAGGCCGACAAGCGTGAAACGGTTCTCCGGCAGCCCACTCAGCGCGTACGCGATGTCGACGATCCGCCGCCCGCCCACGTAGACCAACGTGTCGCCCAGCGCGGCGACCACCTGGTCGACGCGCTCCGGCTGGCGGGCCAGGCCCTCGTCCAGGATCTTGCGGGTCATGGCCCGGATCAGCTGCTGCTGGTGACGCTGCCGGGCGTAGTCACCGCCGGTGATGTAGCGCTGCCGCGCGTAGTCCAACGCCTGCCAACCGTTGAGGTGCTGCTCGCCCTTCTCGTAGACCTGCTGCGGCCCCTTGTAGCCGCCGGGCGCGCTCTCCCGGTACTTGCCGTCCGGTCGGCGGTGCAGCGAGGCGACCCGCTGGTCGACGTAGATGTCCACCCCGCCCAGCGCGTTGACCAGCCGGTCGAACCCGTTGAACGTGAGCACCGCGCCGGCGTCGATGCGCAGCCCGGTGTATCCGCTGACCGTGCTGCGCAGCAGCTCGTACCCCTGGGCGGTGCTTGGTTGTTTGGGTTTGCCCGGCACCCGGCTGCCGAAGCTCATCGCGTGGGTGAGCTTGGTCTTGCCGCCCTTGTAGTCGGCCTTCGGGAACGCCGGGATGTCGACGAGCAGGTCGCGGGGGAGTGAGAAGAGGTACGCCTGACCCAACCCCTTGGGTACGTGCAGCACCAGCACCGCGTCCGCGTGCGGCTCCCATCCGGGCACGCTGACCCTGGTGTCCACACCGACAAGCAGCAGGTTGAGCGGGCCGGTGATGTCCGCGCCCGGCGGTGGGCCGCTGGGGCTCGGGGTGGGCGTCCCGATCGGCGTCGGCGTCGGCGAGCCGGCCACCGGAGCGCCGCCCGGCTTGCTGTCGCCGGTCAGCCGGGTGATCACCACCGCGCCGGCCGCGATCAGCGCGACGGCGGCGAGGGCCGTCAATCCCAGCAGCAACCACCGTCGGCGCGGCGCCATCGACCCGAGGACCATCTTGGATTCCTTCCACCCGTCTGGTGAACAACGCTCCGACGGGTGCTCCGGGTTGCGGCCGGAAGGCGCCGGGTCGGTCGGCCGGAGCATGATCGCGCGAAAACTGCCGCTGGCGCGAGCGCTACTCGCGAGTAATGATGCGTCCATGCGGTACGACGTGGTCGTCATCGGGTCCGGCTTCGGCGGCAGTGTCACAGCGCTCCGGCTGGCCGAGAAGGGCTACTCCGTCGCCGTGCTGGAAGCTGGCCGGCGCTTCGCCGACGACGAGTTCCCGCAGACGTCCTGGCGGGCCCGCCGGTTCCTCTGGGCGCCGAAGCTGGGCTGCTACGGCATTCAGCGGCTCACAGTGCTCCGCCCGGCCGACCGACGTTCCGGCGGGGTGCTTGTGCTGTCCGGCGCCGGGGTGGGTGGCGGTTCGCTGGTCTACGCGAACACCCTCTACGAGCCGCTGCCGGCCTTCTACGCCGACCCGCAGTGGCGGGACATCACCGACTGGCGCGCCGAGCTGGCCCGCCACTTCGACCAGGCGAAACGGATGCTCGGCGTCACCACGTACCCCCTGGACACCGGCGCGGACCGGGCCATGCGGGCGGTGGCCGAGCGGATGGGGGTGGGGCACACCTTCCACGCCACGCCGGTGGGTGTGCACATCGGCCGTCCCGGCCAGCGGGTCGCCGACCCGTACTTCGGTGGCGCCGGCCCGGAGCGCACCGGCTGCCTGCACTGCGGCTCGTGCATGACCGGCTGCCGGCACGGGGCGAAGAACACGCTTGTCAAGAACTACCTCTGGCTGGCCGAACGGCAGGGCGTCACGGTGCGTCCGCTGACCACGGTGACCGCCGTCCGACCGGCGACCGGCGGCGGGTACGAGGTGCGCACCGAGCGCACGGGCGCCTGGTTGCGCAAGCGGCGGCAGGTGATCCACGCCGACCAGGTGGTGTTCGCCGCCGGGGCGCTCGGCACCCAACGGCTGCTGCACGCCATGCGGGCCGACGGCGTGCTACCCGGGCTCTCGCCCCGCCTCGGCGAGCTGACCCGGACCAACTCGGAGGCGATCCTGGGCGCCTCGGTGCCCCGCCAACGGGCCCGGTCCGAACGCCTGGACTACACCGAGGGGGTGGCCATCACCAGCTCGTTCCACCCCGACCCGCAGACCCACGTCGAGCCGGTCCGCTACGGGCGCGGCTCCAACGCGATGGGCCTGCTCCAGTCGCTGCTTGTCGACGGCGGTCCGCACCGGGTGCGGCGCTGGCTGGGCAGCATGGTGCGGCAACCGGTGCTGGCGGCCCAGCTGCTGTCGGTGCGTGGCTGGTCGGAACGGACGGTGATCGCCCTGGTGATGCAGTCGGTGGACAACTCGCTGACCACCCGGTGGCGGCGCGGGGTGTTCGGCCGCCGGCTGGTCACCGGCCCGGGGCACGGCACGCCGAGCCCGACCTGGATCCCCGCCGGGAACACCGCGGCCCGGCTGCTCGCCGAGGAGATCGGTGGCACCGCCGGCGGCTCGCTCACCGAACCGTTCGACATCCCGGTGACCGCGCACATCCTGGGCGGTGCGGTGATCGGGGCCACGCCGGCCGACGGGGTGATCGACCCCTGGCACCGGGTGTACGGGTACCCGGGGCTGCACGTCGTGGACGGCGCGGCGGTCTCGGCCAACCTCGGCGTGAACCCCTCGTTGACGATCACCGCGCAGGCGGAACGGGCGATGTCCTTCTGGCCCAACCGGGGCGAGGAGGACCCCCGCCCGACGCTCGGGTCCCCGTACCGCCGGTTGGCGCCCGTACCCCCGCACCACCCGGCGGTGCCGACGGACGCCCCGGGCGCGTTGCGTCAGTGAACCCGGCCGGGCGCGGCGGGCGAGCCGGTGCCGGGCGCGGTCGTGACTGTCGGTAGGCTTTGCGCACATGAGCCTGCCTCGCCCCGTCCTCGTGGTGGACTTCGGAGCCCAGTACGCCCAGCTCATCGCGCGCCGGGTTCGCGAGGCGAAGGTCTACTCCGAGATCGTGCCGCACTCGATGCCGATAGCCGAGATGCTGGCGAAGAACCCCGCCGCGATCATCCTCTCCGGTGGCCCGGCCAGCGTCTACGCTCCGGACGCGCCGCAGATCGACGCTGGCGTGTTCACCGCCGACGTGCCGGTCTTCGGCATCTGCTACGGCTTCCAGGCGATGGCCCAGGCACTCGGCGGCACTGTCGCGAGGACCGGCAACCGTGAGTACGGTGGCACGCCGCTGCGTCCCCGCCTGCTCGATCCCGGTGTGCTGCTGCGCGACCTGCCGGCGGACCTGCCGGTCTGGATGAGCCACGGCGACGCCGTCACCGACGCCCCCGAGGGCTTCACGGTGACCGCCGAGTCGGCCGGCGCTCCGGTGGCCGCCTTCGAGGACCTGGCCGGGCGGCGGGCCGGCGTGCAGTTCCACCCGGAGGTCGGGCACACCGCGCACGGCCAGGAGATGCTTACCCGCTTCCTGTACGACATCGCCGGCATCGAGCCGACCTGGACGCCCGAGAACATCATCGACGAGCAGGTTGCCCGGATCCGCGCCCAGGTCGGCGACAAGGAGGTCATCTGCGGCCTCTCCGGCGGGGTGGACTCGGCGGTCGCCGCCGCGCTTGTGCACGAGGCCGTCGGTGACCAGCTCACCTGCGTCTTCGTCGACCACGGTCTGCTGCGCGCCGGTGAGGCCGAGCAGGTGGAGAAGGACTACGTGGCCGCCACCGGCATCAAGCTGAAGGTGGTCGACGCCACCGACCGCTTCCTCGGCGCGCTGGCCGACGTGACCGACCCGGAGCAGAAGCGCAAGATCATCGGCCGGGAGTTCATCCGGGTCTTCGAGGCCGCCGCCCGCGAGATCGCCTCGCACGGCGACGTCGAGTTCCTGGTCCAGGGCACCCTCTACCCCGACGTGGTGGAGTCCGGCGGCGGCACCGGCACCGCCAACATCAAGAGCCACCACAACGTCGGCGGGCTGCCGGAGGATCTGAAGTTCGCGCTGGTCGAGCCGCTGCGCACCCTCTTCAAGGACGAGGTCCGGGCGCTCGGTCTCCAGCTGGGCCTGCCCGAGGCCATGGTCTGGCGGCACCCGTTCCCGGGCCCCGGCCTGGCCATCCGGATCATCGGCGCGGTCAACCAGGAGCGCCTCGACCTGCTCCGCGAGGCCGACCTGATCGCCCGTGAGGAGTTGACCGCCGCCGGCCTGGACCGGGGCGTCTGGCAGTTCCCGGTGGTGCTGCTCGCCGACGTGCGCAGCGTCGGTGTGCAGGGAGACGGGCGCAGCTACGGGCACCCCGTGGTGCTGCGCCCCGTCTCCAGCGAGGACGCGATGACGGCGGACTGGTCCCGACTGCCCTACGAGGTCGTTGCCCGGATCTCCACCCGGATCACCAACGAGGTGGCCGAGGTCAACCGGGTGGTCCTGGACGTGACAAGCAAGCCGCCGGGCACCATCGAGTGGGAGTGAACGCCGCTCACCCGGCCGGCGGCGGGCTGGACGGCGTCGTCGGCGGGTAGGGCGGCGTCGGGGCGTACCCGGGGGCGGGCCCGGCGGTCGGCGGCGGGCCCGCGTGCGGGGCGACGCCCGCGGCGTGCGGCCAGGCCGGCGCGCCGGTGGGCTCCTCCGGCATCAGGAACCACATGATCGGGTACGCGAGCAGCGCGAGCCCGCCGGTGAGCAGACCGGTGACCGTGAAGGCCACCCGGACCAGTGTGGGGTCGACGGCGAAGTAGCGGCCGACGCCGCTCGCGACCCCCGCGACCATGCGGTCGGTGGTGGGTCGACGGAGCTGCTTGTACGGGGCGTGGGGAGCGGTGGTCGATGTCATACCTCCACGGTCCGCGCCGGTGCCCAACCCGCCCTCGGTGACCGCCCGGATCCTTACCCTGACCAATCCCTGATCGGGGCCAGACAGTCAGGAATCCGACTCTTTTCCGTCCCGGTAACCAGGCCCGGGGAGAATTTGCTTCCGTGACCACCTTGCTGGAGCCGCTCCGCAGGATCGCGGCATACGCAGTCTGTGCTGATTCGACAGGCCGAGTCCTGCTGGTTCGCGCCTCGGAGCGCTCCGGCACCCCCGGCACGTGGTCCCTGCCCGGTGGGGCGGTCGACCACGGCGAGGACCCCAACCACACTGTGGTCCGGGAAACCGCCGCCGAGACCGGCCTCTCGGTTGCCGTCTCGGGCCTGGCCGACGTCCTCGCCGACATGCGGGCGCTGCCGGAGCGGGGCATCACCATCCACACCGACCGGCTGATCTACCGGGTGGCGGTCCGCGGCGGCACCCTCGCCGACCGGGTCGGCGAGCGTCCCACCGACCTGGCTCGCTGGTACACCCTCGACGAGGCGCGGGAGCTGCCGCTGCGCTCGTTCACCGCACGTGCCCTCGGGCTGCCCGCGTCCTCCGCCGACGTGGTGCCCGACGAGGCCCCCGAGTTCCCCTCCTTCTACGCGGTGCCCGGTCCGGACGGGCTGCACCGGGCGCAGCGCTTCGCCGCGTACGCGGTGTGCACCGACCCGGCCGGTCGGGTGCTGCTCACGAGGGTTTCCGACGGCTACCCGGGCGCCGGCTGCTGGCACCTGCCCGGCGGCGGCACCGACTACGGCGAGCAGCCCGGTGCGGCGCTGATCCGCGAGCTGGTCGAGGAGACCGGGCAGACCGGCCGCCTGGTCGAGTTGCTCGGGGTGGCCAGCCACCGGGACGCCGCGTCGCTCGGCCCCGAGGGCTACCCGATCGACTGGCACGGGGTGCGTGCCTTCTATCGGGTCGTGGTCGACCAGCCCAACCCGCTGACCGTTGCCGACGTGGGTGGCTCCACCTGCGAAGCCCGCTGGTTCGCCCGCGAGGAGCTCGGCGCTCTTCCCACCCACCACCTCACCGAGGTGACCGCCGAAGCGGTCCAGGCCGCCCAGCTCACCTGACCCGCCTGGGCCGAGAATCCCCAGAAGCGGTACGCCGCATGATCAAATCAGTTTTGTGGATGTCGGGGTGTCCCCATCGCCGGGACACCCCGACATCTGGAAAACGGAGTCGATCATCGCTGGATCCGGCGGCTTGGCCGGGCGGGTTGGCGGGGGAGCGAGTTGGTGGGCATGGACCTTGTGCGGCGCGTTGGGGCTTATGGGATTTTGTGTGATTCGGACCGGATCCTGGTGGTCCGGGACGGGGTGGAGGGTGAGTTCCCGGGGATCTGGCGGCTGCCCGGTGGTGCTGTCGCGCATGCCGAGCACCCCGAGCGCGCCCTGATCCGTGCGGTCGCCGAGCAGACCGGGTTGACTGTGCCGGTGGGTCGGCTGCGCACGGTGATCGCCGACGTGGCCACCGCTGCGGAGGACGACGTCTCGCTGCACACCGATCGGCTGCTGTTCGAGCTCGGGGCGCACGACGGCACCCTGCGCGACACCGGCGGCGGCACTGTCGACGCGGCGCGCTGGCTCACCCTGGCCGAGGCGGCGCGGGTGCCGCTGACCCCGTTCACCGCCGGGGTGCTCGACCTGCCGGTCACCCCGCTGCCACCCGGAACGCGCCGGTCGCGCGAGCCGTTTCCGGCGCCGCACCCCGACCGCAGGCTGCGCTTCGGGGCGTACGGGCTGGTCACCGACCCGGCCGGGCGGATCCTGCTTACCGAGATCGCGGCCGGCTATCCCGGGGCTGGCCTGTGGCACCTCCCCGGCGGGGGTACCGACCATGGTGAGCAGCCGGCCACCGGTCTGCTCCGGGAACTGGTCGAGGAGGGTGGTCAGCGGGGCCGCGTGGGGGAGATCCTCGGGGTGAACAACCTGCACAACCCTGCCGCGCTCGGCCCGGAGGGCCGGCCGCTGGACTGGCATGGCGTACGGGTGATCTATCGGGTGCTGGTGGACGCGCCCACCGACGCGGTGGTCACCGAATCCGCCGGAGGTTCGACGGCGCGGGCTGGATGGTTCACCCGCGAGCAGGCACTCGACCTGCCGTTGAGTGACATCGCCGCCACGGCAATCGGACAGAGTGGCCGATAGCACTCCGCTCGATGAGCCGAGTTGGTGACCCTCCGGTACAGTCAAAGGCGGGAATGATGGAGGAAACGGGCGATGAAGCCCGAGATGGGAATAAGCGAGCGGTTCGAGCGGTTTAGCCAGATATAAGTACCGCCGGCAGCTATCGCCAAGCCATGTCCCCCTATGCGATGGTGTACTCCGCGCAGAACGGCTGCCGGGCCACGCACGGTCCGGCACAAGACAGCCGGACACCCGCCCCGCGGCGGTCAGCCGATCCGGTGATGGAGGAAACGTGCCGAGAGCCCCATGGCGCCGGCGTCGTACTACTGACAGTCCGCGCCCCGCTGGGCGTCGCTGGGCGGGCCCGTTGCGCCGCAGCAGCACATTCGCCCGCCAGGTGCTGTTGGTCCGGGTCGGTCGCCGTGACGGCGACCTGCACGCGACCGACCTGACCCCGACCGAGCACCGGTACGCCGACCGGCAGCGCCGCCGCTACGGCCTGGACCGGCTCAGCCGTCCGGCTCCGGGCGTCGGTCGAGCCGAGATCGAGGCGATCGTGCCGGTCAGTCCGGCGATGCCGCCCCTGGCGCACGTCGACGAGGCTTCGTCGCACTCGATCCCGCTGCTCCCCGGCGACCGCACCGTCGCCCGCCGGATGAAGTTCGGTCTGGTCAACGCCTGCACGCTGGCCAGCCTGATGCTCGGCATGCTCGCCATCTTCCTGGCCATGCAGGGTGACGTACGGATCGCCGCGCTCTGCCTGATCGCCTGCGTCGCCTTCGATGGCCTGGACGGCGCACTTGCCCGGCGGCTGGGCGTGGCCAGCCCGTTCGGCGCGCAGATGGACTCCCTGGCCGACATGTGCTCGTTCGGCCTCGCCGCGCCGGTGGTGGTCTACGCCTCACTCGCCGGCTCCGTCTCCACGGCTGCGGCTGCGGTGGCGTGCGCCCTGGTCGCGGCCTGCGCCGCGATTCGACTGGCCCGCTTCAACGTCTCGCCGAAGGACGGCCGGTTCTTCTGCGGCGTGCCCACCACCATGGCGGCCATGGTGCTCGCCGTGACGGTGGCGATCGGCCTGCCCGTGCCCGGTGCTGTGCTGGTCGCGGGGGTCGCGCTGCTCGCCTTCGCGATGGTGTCGAGCTTCCCGTACGCCAAGCTCGCCCGCCTGGTGAAGCTGCCGCCGTGGCTGTGGCTGGCCCCGGTGATCGGCGCACTTATCGACATCCGGCTCACGTTCGCGCTGATCGTGGTGGGCTACCTGGTCAGCGGGCCGGTGCTCTGGCTACGGCAACGTCGCACCGCCTGATCTTCAGCATCGAGAACGGGGCGCCGCGGTCAGCGGCGCCCCGTTCTCACGTTCGTGGGTCAGCGCCAGCGGGCGATGACAGTGGACCCGCCCACCACCTTGTCGCCCGGCCCGACCAGCGGGTCCGCGGCGTCGGCCGGGAGGTAGACGTCGGTCCGTGAGCCGAACCGGATCAGCCCGAAGCGCTCGCCCTTGGCCAGCAGTGCGCCGATCGGCGCGCGCTGCACGATCCGACGGGCGATCAGCCCGGTGCGCTGCGCGACCACCACAGTGCCACGAGCGGTGTCCAGCACGGTGTACGCGGCGACGTTGTGCTCGGCGTCCGGCTTCATCGCGTTGACGAAGCCGCCATCGGCGACGAAGTAGTCCACCACCTTGCCCGCGACCGGGGCACGGTTGACGTGCACGTCCAGCACCGACAGGAAGACAGCGACCCGCAGCCACTCGCCGTCGCCGAAACGCTCGTCGTGCAGTCGCTGCACCGACAGGACCTTTCCGTCCGCGCTGGCGACCACGGCGGTCGGGTCTTCCGGCACGTCGCGCTCCGGGTCCCGGAAGAACGCGGCGACCGGCCCGGCGGCCAGCGCCGGCAGCAACCAGAGCTTCGACGACGGGCGGGCCACCCGGGCCAGCGCCGCGAGGCCCAGCGTGATGCCGGCAGCGGCCACGCCGTTGGAGTCGATGTGCATGCCGCGGGTCAGCGGCACGCTCGACGGCCGGTGCGCGGGGGCGAGCCGGTCGGCGGTGGCGGGGCTCGCCGGGGTGAAGCGCAGTCGGTAGATCCGTACCGGTGGTGAGTTGCGCAGCACCAGGTCGGCGCCGACGCCGTAGAGGGCGTCCTGGCGGGCCAACTCGGCCGCGGCCCCGGTGGTCCGGCCGGGGGTGGCGGTGGTCGCCACGCTCAGGACCGCACCGTCGGACAGGTACTTGGTCAGGCCCTCGATGCCACTGCGGGTCTCCTCGGCGGTGCCGCTGAACACCTCGCCAGCGATGACGACCCCGGCGGCTTCGGCCTCGACCAGGGAGTCGACGACCCCCACCCGGTCGGCGACCCAGCGGCCCTGGGCGTTGACGTGCTCGCGGAGCGCGGCAGCGCCGAACGGCTCGGCGGGCACCACGGTGAGCCGGTCACCGGGGAGCAGCGCCTCGATCGCCGCGGCCAGCACCGCGGACTCCGGGCCCACCCCGACCAGCAGGGCGGCCTTGGGATCGTTGATCCGGGCCAGCTCGGTGACGAGGGTACGGGCGGCTCGCTCGCCGATGCGGACCGGACCGGACCGGCCGGTCGTACGCACGGCGGGGGACTGGGTCATGTCGGGCGGGCTCCTGACGGGGTAGAGACGGGAATCGCGGCGGAACCGCCATGGCGGGACGGGCCGGCCGGCGGAGGCGAGATCTCCACCGGCCAGCATATGCGTCCGTCCGCGCCAACGGCACCGCCGTGGTGGTGGAGCAGGCCGAGGCCGGACTGCGCCCGAGGTCAGGCCTCTCCCCGTCGACCCTCCCGCTCGTCGCCCGGCTTGTCGCCGACAGCCTCGGCCGGATGGTCGGCCCGGGTCGGCTCGTTCCCGTCCGGCGCTCGGCTGACGAGCGGGAGGGTCGGCTCGTCGGGCTGGCCGGGGATCGGGGCGGTCTGCGGTTCCGCTGGCGGGTGAGCCAGCCAGGCCGGGTGGATCACGTCGGTGGGCGGTGCCTCCGGTGCTCGTACCTCGGTGGTCGCCGTCTGCGGGGTCGCTTCCGGTGCGGGAGCCTCCCAGGTGGAACGTTCGGCCTCCCAGACCGGCAGTGCCGCGCCGGAGGTCGGCATGCCGGAAACCGGAGCGGACGCGCCGGAGACCGGCGCGGCGGGCACCGTGGCACCGACCTCGGCGGTCTGCTCCGGCTGGTCCGACCGACCCGAGCGCAGTGCGCCGACCAGCCCGAAGACCCCGATCAGGATGAGGGCGCTGGCCAGGAACCACCCGACCGCCGGCAGCGCGAACCCGAGCAGTTGGGCGAGCAGCCACCAGGCCGACAGCGCCAGGAACACGAGCCCGAAGGCGAACGACACCAGATCCGTGCGGTGAGCCTTCACCGGGTCACCTCCAGGTTGCCAGCGTTGACATGGATGTACAGGCGCAGCTTGCCGCCGCCAGCACCGTCGGCACCGAGGTCGGTGGACTCCTGTTGGCGGCCGTCCAGCCCGCCGGAATGGGTGCCGAAGATGGTGGCGTCGCCGGCGTTGACGTCGGCCACCGTGGTGACGTCCACGTCCGGCGGGACGACCACTGTCGCCTTGCCGAAGTTGATCGCAACCGTCACCTGGCTGTCCCGTTTCGCGAAGTCGATCCCGCGCAGGTCGAGTACGGCGTCACCGAAGCTGTTCTCGTACCGGTCAGCCAGATCGCGGTAGTCCGTCGGCGCCCAGGTCACCGCGCCGTCGACCCCGCGGATCCGGTCGTAGGACTCGGCGACCGTCGCCGTGCCCAGCGCCGCCGCGGTCACCAGACCAAGCGCGATGAGCCAGCGGGCCCGCCCGAACCAGGTGCCGACCAGCAGCCCCAGCCCGATCGTGGCCAGCGCGGCCGCGAAGTACGCCGAGGCGCTGATGGCGAAGACGTCGAGCAGGTCGAGCAGGGCGACCAGGCCGAGGACCAGGAAGATCAGGGAGAAGGTCACCGCGCCGAGTGGAGAACGCTCCTTGGGGCGCTTCGGCGGCTTCGGTGGTTTCGCCGGGCGGGACGTCGCCGGGGCTGGGGAGGCGTACGGGCCGTGCGGCGCGAACGGGGGGCGGTATCCGGACGCTGGGGCGGCGGTCGGATAGCCGGACGGGTCGGCGGGTGCGCCGGTCACCGGTGCCGACGGCCACCCGGCGGTGGGCGGGTTGGTGCCCGGCCAGCCCGTGGCGGGTGCCGGCCAGCCGGCTCCGACGGTCGTCGGGTCAGTCGGTTGCCCCGACACCGGGCCCATTCCGGAGACCGGCTGCGCCGCGGCGGCGGACTGCGGAACGCCAGCCGGCGACAGGTCGTACGCCGGGGTGGTCATGGTGGGTGGTCCTCCCGAGGTTGCGGTGGCGTACGCCGGAGCGCCGCCGGCCATCGGTGCCGTCGCCGGTGGGCCGGTTGGCGGTGCCACGCCGTACGACGGCGCGGGCCAGCTCACTGGTGGGACCGGACCGGGCGGGTTGCCGGACGGTGCCGGCCCGGCCGGGTGGCCCGGCTGCGGGGTGCGGCCGTCCCGGTTGAGCAGTAGCGCGCCGGCGACCAGGATGGCCGCGCCGAGCAGCACCGCGCGGAAGGCGTCGGTGACGATGTAGCCGAAGCTGGCCGCGACCAGGATGCCCAGGATGATGACGGTCACCGGCGACATGCTGGAGCGACCGCGGCCGAGCATGGACTCGATCGGGGACGCGGTGTCGCCCTCGTTCGGAATGATCAACCAGGCGGCGACGTACACCAGGATGCCGATGCCACCGAAGAACCCGAGCACCGCGAGCAGCACCCGCCACAGCACCGGGTCGGTGTTTGTGGCTCGCCCGATCGCCGCGCAGACGCCGGCCAGATACCGTCCCTCGCGCGGTCGGACCAACCCGTACCGCGAGGTGAAACCGGTGCCGGCGGGCGGCGGCGCGGACGGACCCGGACCGCCCGGCCCGGGTGGCGTGCCAGCGGCGCCGTAGCCGGTGCCGGCCGCGAACCCCGGCCCCTGGGCGCCGGTGGGCGGCGGGTAACCGCCGGCCGGATCGGCTGGTGTGCTGCCGATGTGCGGGCCGGGGCCGGTCGGCGGTCCGAACGTGCGGGGCTCGGCCCATTCGGCGGGCATCGCGGCTGGTGGGGGCGGCGCTGAACCACCCGGCTGTGCCGACCCCGGTCGGGGTGGCGGGGCAGCTTCCTCGGTCATGCTTCGATCCTGCTGCCAGGTGAACCCGAGCGACCTCAGGACCCGACCCTGACCCCACCCTGAGATCCGGCGGCCGGAATGTCGGGGGCGTCCCCGTGGTCGCGGACGCCGCAGCGTGTGACGATCAGATCACCGACCTCCACCACACCCGCCACCGTGACCAGGGAGCCTCCGATCAGCACCGTGATTCCGCCCCCGCGCCTCTACCGCGCCCCCGAGCACCGGATGGCCGCCGGCGTCGCCGCCGGTATCGCCGACCATCTCGGCATCTCGGTGCTGCGGGTGCGCGTCGCGTTCATGGTGCTGCTCGGCCTGAGCGGGCTCGGCCTGCTGCTCTACGCGGCCTTCTGGGCAGTGGTGCCGTTGCGGCCCGGTGACACCACGGTGCCGCCCCGGCGCGATGTCGCCCAGCTCCTGCCGTTCGTGGGGATCGGGCTCGGTGTCCTGTTGATCCAGGTGATGGTCTTCGACTCGGTCGGCGCGGCCGGCACCGCCGGTTGGCTGGTGGCGATCATCGCGGTCGGCGCCGGGGTCATCTGGCACCAGTCCGCACCCGAGCGGCGGCGGCAGTGGGGCAACGCGATGCCGGTGCCCTGGCTCGGCGCGGTCGTCGAGGAGAGTGACCGGCGGGCGTTCGTGCTCCGGTTCATCGGCGGCGGAGTGCTGGTCGCGGTCGGCATCATCGGCGTCGCGGCGGTCTACTCGCCGGCGCAGAACTTCGACGCGGTGATCAACGGCGTGATCTTCGCGCTGGTCGGGCTGGCGGGGGTCGGCGTGGTCGCCGCGCCCGTGCTCTGGCGGACGTACAGCCAGCTCCGCTCGGAGCGCGAGGGGCGCATCCGTGAGCAGGAACGGGCCGAGTTGGCCGCCATGGTGCACGATCAGGTGCTGCACACGTTGGCCCTGATCCAGCGCAACGCCGGCGACGTCAAGATGGTGCAGCGGCTGGCCAGAGGGCAGGAGCGTTCCCTGCGCAACTGGCTGTACAAGCCGACCGCGTCGCCGAGCGAGCGCTTCGCCGCCGCGCTGGAGCAGGCCGCCGCCGAGGTCGAGGACACCTACGCGATCACCGTGGAGGCGGTCGTGGTGGGGGACCGGGAGACCGACGAGAAGGTCGGGGCGCTGGTCGCGGCCGCGCGGGAGGCGCTGGTGAACGCCGCCCGGCACGCCGGCGTCCAGACCGTGTCGCTCTACGCCGAGGTGGAGCCGGATCAGGTCAGCGTCTTCATCCGGGACCGGGGCAAGGGCTTCGATCCGGATACCGTGGAGGACCACCGGCACGGCGTGACCGGCTCGATCATCGGGCGGATGAAGCGGCACGGCGGACGGGCCGAAATCCGGTCCGGCCCGGGGGAGGGGACCGAGGTCCGGTTGCACTTGCCGATCTCCCGGGACTCGTCCGCAGCGGAAAGGACCAGATGACCATGGCCGAGCAGTCGACCGAGCACCTCGACCCGGCGGATGCCCGCCCCGAGCGGCTCCGGGTGTTCCTGGTGGACGACCACGCCATGTTCCGGGCCGGGGTGCGCGCGGAGTTGGGCGCTCACGTCGAGGTGGTGGGCGAGGCGAGCACCGTGGCCGAGGCGGTCACCCGGATCGCGGCTGTCGGACCGGACGTGGTGCTGCTCGACGTGCACATGCCCGACGGGGGCGGGCGGGCGGTGCTGGAGGCGATGCGGCGCACCCACCCGCAGGTCAAGTTCCTGGCGCTGAGCGTTTCCGACGCGGCGGAGGACGTGATCGGGTTGATCCGTGCCGGTGCGCGGGGATATGTGACCAAGACCATCTCCCCGGAGGAGCTGGCCGCGGCGATCCGCCGGGTGGCGGACGGGGACGCGGTGTTCAGCCCACGGCTGGCCGGGTTCGTGCTGGATGCCTTCGCGGCCCGACCGGATGCCCCGGTGGCCGACCCCGAGTTGGACCAGCTCACCAACCGTGAGCGGGAGGTGCTGCGGCTGTTGGCCCGGGGGTACGCGTACAAGGAGATCGCCAAGGAGCTGTTCATCTCCATCAAGACGGTGGAGACGCACGTGTCGAACGTGCTCCGCAAGCTGCAGATGTCCAACCGCTACGAACTCTCCCGCTGGGCGGCGGACCGCCGGCTGGTGTGACAGCGGGTCGCCGTGGCCGAGGATCAGACAAACGATCTCCGCGCCCTCGTCCACCCAGCCGGTGATCGTGCCCGTGCAGCTGTAGTCGACCTGTCCGGATGGGTCGAAATGCGGGCGCTGATGGACGTCCTAACGGGCAGAGGTGGGCCCGGCGCCTGAGTGCGGGCGGAGAGCAGATCTGCGGGCGATGCAACGTATTTCCTGCTCAGTGCTGCCCGTGCCGACCGTTTTATGATCATTTTTCAAGTATCGGCAACGTGGCGGGCAACTAACGGCTTGATAACGGCACCTTCACGGAAGAGGCCAGTTGGTGTCACAGTGGCAGCACCTCACCATCGGTGTGTGGCACTCCGTACGGCCCATGACCATGTCCCCGTCCGTCGCGACGGTTCGTGGCCGTGCCTCCTGCGTCGTGTCGCGCCTCGTTGGCGGGGGAGCCCGGCGGATCGGAACATCAGGGGTGTCCCCAACTTCCCTGTGGTCCCGGCGACCCGCGCCCCGGGGTGGTCGGGCGGTGTCACCCCCCAAACGTGCGTGAAACCCACGACGGAACCTGGTTAGAAAGAGGAGGCCCCTCGGAATGAGAGTCTCGAAGCGGGCGACGAGCGCGATCGCGCTCAGCGCGGCTGCCGCGCTTGTCGCGAGCGGTTGCTCGAGCGGTGGCGACGGCGAGACCGCCGCCAGCGGCGACGGCGCGATTGTCATCCACGGTGTCCAGCCGGAGAACCCGCTGGTCCCGTCGAACACCACGGAGACCGGTGGTGGCAAGGTCGTCGATTGGCTGTGGACCGGCCTGGTCGAGTACCCGAATGACGGTGGCGCCCCGCGCAACGCGCTGGCGGAGTCCATCAACACCACGGACTCCAAGGTCTTCACGATCAAGATCAAGAAGGGTACCAAGTTCCACGACGGTACCGAGGTGAAGTCGAAGAACTTCGTCGACGCCTGGAACTGGGCCGCCTACTCGCCGAACGGCGCGCAGAACGGCAGCTTCTTCTCTGACATCCAGGGTTTCGACCAGACCTACACCAGTGACCCGGATGGCCCGGATGGCCCGAAGAAGGCCCCGCCGCCCGCGGCTGAGAAGCTGTCCGGCCTGAAGGTCATCGACGAGCAGACCTTCGAGGTCACCCTGTCGGCGCCGACCGCGGTCTTCCCGACCAAGCTCGGCTACAGCGCCTTCATGCCGCTGCCGGACGCCTTCTTCACCATGAAGCCCGAGGAGTTCGGCAAGAAGCCGATCGGCAACGGCCCGGTGAAGTTCGTGTCGTGGGATGACAACGTCCTCATCAAGCTGACGCGCTTCGACGACTACAACCTTCGCGACAAGATGAAGCTCAAGGACGTCGACGTCAAGCTGTACCAGGACGAGACGGCCGCCTACGCCGACGTGCTCTCCAACAACCTGGACTTCCTGGAGTCGCTGCCCACCTCGGCGCTCGCCGGTGACAAGTGGAAGACCGACCTCGGTGAGCGGGGCCGGAACACCGTCACGCCGACGACCGCGCTGATCGCCTTCCCGATGTACGACAAGCGCTTCCAGAACGCGAAGCTGCGTCGCGCCGTGTCGCTGTCGATCAACCGGCAGGAGATCTCGGACAAGATCTTCTTCGGTACCCGCAAGCCGGCCGACAGCTGGGCGAACCCGCTGACCCCGGGCGCCAAGCCGGGCAACTGCACCGCCTGCAAGTTCGACGTGACCACCGCCCGGCAGTTGCTGAGCGAGGCCGGCGGCTTCTCCGGTGAGATGGTCTTCTACTACAACTCGGACTCCAGCCACAAGGACTGGATGGACGCGGTTGCGCAGCAGGTCAAGACCAACCTCGGCATCAACGCTCGGGCCGAGGGCGTGCCGACCTTCGCGGTCTTCCGGCAGAACGTCAACGCCCACGCGATGAAGGGCCCGTACCGCGCTGCCTGGCAGCAGGACTACCCGGACGTCGAGAACTGGATCAACCCGCTGTACGTGACGGGTGGCTCCTCGAACGACGGCCTGTACAGCAACCCCGAGGTCGACGCCCTGGCCAAGCAGGCCGGCGCCGCGCCGAGCCTGGAGGCCTCGCACGAGGCGTTCACCAAGGCCGTCGAGAAGGTCGACCAGGACGTCCCGAGCATCCCGATCTACTTCTACGGTCAGCAGTCCGGCCACTCGGAGAAGATCAAGAAGCTCGAGCTGAACAACGTCGGCGAACTCGACATCACCTCGGTCGAGCTCTGATCCGAACGGTCTGACCCCGGGTCGGGCTCGCCACATCCGGTGAGCCCGACCCGGGGCCGTTCCGCGATTGGGTGTTACAACACTTCACTCGCACGTTGTCACCACCGTGTCGGCCGTCCGACGCGCCCCCTGTCTGGAGGACCACCCCATGGGCCGTTATCTGTTGAGACGGCTGCTCCAACTCGTGCCGGTCTTCATCGGTACGACGTTCCTGATCTACTGGCTCGTCTGGGCCGTCCCCGGCGATCCGTTCGCCGGCAAGTGCGGCGAGCGCCGCTGCCCGGACCAGTACATCGCCTTCATGACCGAGAAGTACCACCTGGACCAGAACGTCTTCGTGCAGTACGCCAACTACATGAAGAACCTGCTCCAGGGTGACTTCGGTCAGACCTTCTCGCAGCGCGAGATCAGCGACATCATCCTGACCTCGTACCCGAACACCCTGAAGCTGGCCCTGGTGGCCCTCGCGATCGAGGCGGTCATCGGCCTCGGCGCCGGCGTGCTGACCGGTCTGCGGCGTAACGGCTTCCTGGACAACCTGGTCCTGGTCTCCACGCTCTTCCTGATCGCGCTGCCGGTTTTCGTGGTCGGCTTCGTGCTCCAGTGGCTGCTGGGCGTGCAGTGGGGCATCATCAAGCCGACCGTCTCCTCCGAGATGCGGTGGTCCGAGCTGATCGTGCCGGGCTTCGTGCTCGGCAGCGCGTCGGTGGCGTACATCGCCCGGGTGGCAAGAACGAGCATCGCGGAGAACCGCCGTGCCGACTACGTGCGTACCGCCATCGCAAAGGGCCTGCCCATGCGGCGGGTCGTGGGCGTGCACCTGCTGCGCAACTCGCTCATCCCGGTGGTGACCCTGCTCGGCACCGACCTCGGCGCCCTGATGGGCGGTGCGATCGTCACCGAGGGGATCTTCGGGATCAACGGAATCGGCCGCCAGGTCTTCCGGGCGATCATCACCAAGGAGAGCGCTACCGTGGTAGGGATCGTGGTCGTCCTCGTGCTGGTCTATCTCGTGATGAACCTGCTGGTTGACCTGCTCTACGCCGCCCTGGACCCGAGGATCCGCTATGAGTGACCCGAGTACCGCATCGATCGTCAGCACCCCTGGCGCGCACCCGACCGACTCCGCCGCCCCCGCCACCGCGGGCCAGCCGCAGAGCAACGAGAAGCCCCGCGGCCTGCTCAATGACGCCTGGCGCGACCTGCGACGTAAGCCGTTGTTCTGGATCTCGGCCACGCTGATCGTGATCTTCCTGCTGATGGCGGCCTTCCCGTCGCTGTTCGCTCCAGGGGGCGACCCGGAGAACGGGGCCCTGGCCCGCAGCCTCAACAAGCCGTCCGCCGATGGGTGGTTCGGCTATGACGTGCAAGGCCGCGACGTCTACGCCCGGGTCATCTACGGCGCGCGGGCATCCATCCAGGTCGCCGTGCTCTCCGTGTTGGGCACCCTGCTCATCGGTGGAACGATGGGCATCATCTCCGGCTACCGCGGTGGCTGGGTGGACGGTCTGCTGAGCCGGATCGCCGACGTCTTCTTCGGCCTGCCGTTCGTGCTCGGCGCGATCGTCATCCTGACCACCTTCAACGGGTCGGGTGCTGGCAACAGCAAGAACAAGATCATGGGCCTGGTGACGGCGTCCCTGATCGTGCTGAGCTGGCCGGTCGTGATGCGGTTGATGCGCTCCTCGGTGCTGTCCACCAAGGAGGCCGACTACATCGTCGCGGCCCGCGCGCTGGGTGCCGGCACCGGCCGGATCATCCTCAAGCACCTGCTGCCGAACTGCCTGGCCCCGCTGCTGGTCTACGGCACGATCATGGTCGGCTCGTTCATCGGCGCCGAGGCCACCCTGTCGTTCCTGGGCGTCGGCCTGAAGTCGCCGGTGGTGTCCTGGGGCATCATGATCAGCGACGGGCAGCAGTTCATCCGGGTCGCGCCAGGGCTGGTCTTCTTCCCCGCCGCGTTCCTCGTCACCGCAGTGCTGAGCTTCGTGATGCTCGGTGAGGCGGTCCGCGAGGCCCTCGATCCGAAACTCCGCTAGGGGAGATCCAGTGTCCGACATTCTCGTGTCCGAGCAGTCCGCGCCGGGATCCGGCGGGTCCGGACGTCCCTCTGGTCGGCTGCTCGAGGTCGACGACCTGCGGGTGGAGTTCCGCACCCGGGACGGCGTCGCAAAGGTCATCAACGGGGTCACGTACCACGTCGAGGCGGGGGAGACCCTCGCCGTGCTCGGCGAGTCCGGCTCCGGCAAGAGCGTCACCGCGCAGACGATCATGGGCATCCTCGACACGCCGCCCGGCTTCGTCACCGGCGGTCAGGTTCGCTTCCACGGCAAGGACATGCTCACCATGTCCGGCGAGGAGCGTCGCCGCATCCGCGGCGAGGGCATCGCGATGATCTTCCAGGACGCGCTCTCCGCGCTGAACCCCGTCTTCACCGTCGGGTTCCAGATCGCCGAGCAGTTCCGGGTCCGGCGGGGCCTGGGTCGCGCCGAGGCCAAGAAGCGCGCGATCGACATGCTCGACCAGGTCAAGATCCCGAACGCCAAGGACCGGTTCAACAACTACCCACACCAGTTCTCCGGTGGCATGCGGCAGCGCGCGATGATCGCGATGTCGCTGGCGCTCGACCCGGAGGTGCTGATCGCGGACGAGCCGACCACCGCGCTCGACGTGACAGTGCAGGCCCAGATCATGGACCTGCTCGCCGAGCTCCAGCGTGAGCGGCAGATGGGCATGATCCTGATTACCCACGACCTCGGCGTGGTCGCCGACGTCGCGGACCGGATCGCGGTCATGTACGCGGGCCGGATCGTCGAGGAAGCCGACGTGTACGACCTGTACGCCAAGCCGGCGCACCCGTACACGTTGGGCCTGATCGACTCGATCCCGCGCCTGGACGAGAAGGGGCAGCAGCTCCGGACGATCAAGGGCCTCCCGCCGAACCTCATGAACATCCCGCCGGGCTGCCCGTTCAACCCGCGCTGCCCCATGGCTCAGCCGGTGTGCCGGGAGAAGGTCCCGCCGCTGCTGCAGGTGGGTCCCGCCCGGGCCAGCGCCTGCCACTTCGCCGAGGAGCTGGTGAACCGTGTCTGAGAACATCCTCGAGGTCCGCGACCTGGTCAAGCACTACCCCGTCACGCAGGGCGTGGTGTTCAAGAAGACCGTTGGTCAGGTCAAGGCGGTGGACGGCGTCTCGTTCGGTCTGCGCGCCGGTGAGACGCTCGGTGTGGTCGGCGAGTCCGGCTGCGGCAAGTCGACCCTCGCCCGGGTGCTGATGAACCTGGAGAAGCCGACCGCCGGCAGCGTGGTCTACAAGGGCCAGGACACCGCCAAGCTGTCCGGTGGGGCGCTGCGACGCCTCCGCCGGCAGATCCAGCTGGTCATGCAGGACCCGTACACCTCGCTGAACCCCCGGATGACCGTCGGCGACCTGCTCGGTGAGCCGTTCGAGATCCACCCGGAGGTGGCGCCGAAGGGCAGCCGCCGGGCCAAGGTCCGCGAACTGCTCGACCTGGTCGGGCTCAACCCGGAGCACATCAACAGGTACCCGCACCAGTTCTCCGGCGGTCAGCGGCAGCGCATCGGCATCGCCCGCGCGCTCGCGCTGCGGCCCGAGATCATCGTCTGTGACGAGCCGGTGTCGGCGCTGGACGTCTCCATCCAGGCTCAGGTGATGAACCTCCTGGAGAAGCTGCAGGGCGAGTTCGGGCTCTCGTACGTTTTCATTGCCCACGACCTGTCGGTGGTCCGCCACCTGTCGGACCGGGTCGCGGTGATGTATCTCGGCAAGGTCGTCGAGATCGGCACCGAGGACGAGATCTACGAGCGGCCGACCCACCCGTACACCCAGGCTCTGCTCTCGGCGGTGCCGGTTCCGGACCCGACGCAGCGGAACAACAAGACGATCATCCGGCTCACGGGTGACGTGCCGTCGCCGATCAGCCCGCCCTCGGGCTGCCGGTTCCGGACCCGCTGCTGGAAGGCGCAGGACGTCTGCGCCGAGCAGGTCCCGCTGCTGGAGATCCGGCGGGACTCGGACCACCCGAGCGCCTGCCACTTCGCGGAGAAGCGCGAGATCGTCGCCACCCACGAGGCCTGAGCCACCCGAAACCGCCTGCCGACGTCCCCACGACGACGGCAGGCGGTTTCGTCTGTCTGTGACCCGGCCGGGCCGCTTTCCGTGCCGGCTCAGGCTCGCCGCCAGCCAGCCGGCTCAGAGCGGACCGCGGCCCGCGCGGAGCAGCAGCAGGGCCAACTGAGTGCCGTCGGCGCCGAGCGCGGCCCGGAACCGCTCCAGGATCTTCCGCTCCCGAGCGAGCACCAGGCGCGTTCCGCCGGATGCCATCCGGGTCGCCCCGACCTCCTGGGACAACGCGGCCCGCTCCTGCCAGAGCGCGATCATCGCATTGTCGATCTCGTCGATCCGTTCCCTGATCTGCAGGATCCGCGCGGAGGCGGTTGGTTCCTCGGTGCCGGTCCGCGCCTCGACCGGCCCGGCGTTGTCGACTGCCGGCGTCGCGGACACCGCCAGCTCGGTCCCATTCGGCACGGGCTGCTCCGCCTCGGGTCGGGTCGGGCCGCCGCTCTGCTCCATCACGCCTGTCATCATCGGGTACCTCTCGCACTGTGGTGCCCGGTGCCCGGAACCCGGGACGGAAAAAGCCCCGGACTCCAGGAGCCCGGGGCTTTTGCAGGTCTGAATCGATCAGGCGCGACCTACGGCAGCCGGACTCCCGGTGCCATAGTAGAAGTGGTAGCGCGCAGCGATCACGCTGACGAGTATGCCCACGTCGGCTCCGGCAGCGCAAGGATTCAACGGCCCTTCCTTGCGCCTTGGCGCAGCGGGCGGGGGAGTGTCCGACCGGCGGCATAGACTTGTCGGGCGATGCATCCTCTCTTCGACATTCCCGCGTCCCCGCCTGCGCCGGAGTCCGCGCCGGCCCGCCCGCACCGACCCGGGCCGGCCCCCGCGCGCCTCGATCCGCAGCAGCTGCTCGCCGGGCTGAACGGGCCACAGCGCGACGCCGTCAGCCACGCCGGCTCGCCGCTGCTGATCGTGGCCGGCGCCGGGTCCGGCAAGACCCGGGTGCTCGCGCACCGGATCGCCTACCTGCTCGCCGCACGGGACGTCCATCCCGGCGAGATCATCGCGATCACCTTCACCAACAAGGCGGCCGGCGAGATGAAGGAGCGCGTCGCCGCGCTCGTCGGTCCCCGGGCGCGTCTGATGTGGGTGTCGACGTTCCACTCCGCGTGCGTCCGGATCCTGCGCGCCGAGCACGAGCACGCCGGCCTCAAGTCGACGTTCTCGATCTACGACGCGGACGACTCCCGTCGACTGATGCAGTTGGTGACCCGCGAGCTGGATCTCGACCCGAAGCGCTACCCGGCGCGCGGGCTGGCCGCCCAGGTCTCCAATCTCAAGAACGAGCTGGTCGACCCGGAGCAGTTCGCGGCGCGGGCCACCGGGCCCAACGAGCGGGCGTTGGCCGAGGCGTACACGCTCTACCAGCGCCGGCTGCGTGAGGCGCACGCGCTGGACTTCGACGACCTGATCATGACCACGGTGCACCTGCTCCAGTCCCACCCGCACGTCGCGGAGAGCTACCGCCGGCGGTTCCGGCACGTGCTTGTGGACGAATACCAGGACACCAACCACGCCCAGTACGTGCTGATCAAGGAACTGGTGTCCGGCACCGACGGGTTGGAGCCCGCCGAGCTGTGCGTGGTCGGCGACGCCGACCAGTCGATCTACGCGTTCCGGGGTGCGACGATCCGCAACATCCTGGAGTTCGAACGGGACTTCACAAACGCCCGGACGATCCTGCTGGAGCAGAACTACCGCTCCACCCAGACCATCCTCAACGCGGCCAACGCGGTGATCGACCGGAACACCTCCCGCAAGCCCAAGCGGCTGTGGAGCGAGGCCGGCGCCGGTGAGCGGATCGTCGGCTACGTGGCCGACACCGAGCACGCCGAGGCCGACTGGGTGGCCCGGGAGATCGACCGGCTGGTCGACGCCGACGAGACCCGCCCCGGCGACGTCGCCGTCTTCTACCGCACCAACGCCCAGTCCCGCGTGTTCGAAGAGGTGTTCATCCGCGTCGGCCTGCCCTACAAGGTGGTCGGTGGGGTGCGCTTCTACGAGCGCAAGGAGGTCCGCGACGCACTGGCGTACCTGCGTTCGGTGGTCAACGACGACGACACGGTGAGCCTGCGGCGGGTCCTCAACACCCCCCGCCGGGGCATCGGCGACCGCGCCGAGGCGTGCGTCGAGGCGCTGTCCAGCCGGGACCGGATCTCGTTCGGCGCGGCGCTGCGCCGGGCCCGGGAGGCGCCGGGCATCTCCAGCCGGGCGGCAAATGGCATCGCCGACTTCGTGGCGCTGCTCGACGGCGCCCGGGAGCTGTCCGAGACCGGCACCCCGGAGGAGGTGCTGGAGGCGCTGCTGACCCGCTCGGGCTACCTCACCGAGCTGGAGGAGAGCCTGGACCCGCAGGACGCCGGCCGGGTGGACAACCTCCAGGAGCTTGTCAGCGTCGCCCGGGAGTACACCGAGCGGATCGAGTCGCTGGGCGAGGAGGGGGAGCGGGCCACCCTGGCCGGTTTCCTGGAGCAGGTGGCGCTCGTCGCCGACGCCGACCAGATCCCCTCCGACGACCCCGACCACCAGGGCGTGGTCACCCTGATGACGTTGCACACCGCCAAGGGCCTGGAGTTCCCGGTGGTCTTCCTGACCGGGCTGGAGGACGGCGTCTTCCCGCACCTGCGCTCGCTTGGCGACACCCGCGAGCTGGAGGAGGAGCGCCGGCTGGCGTACGTCGGCATCACCCGCGCCCGACAGCGGCTCTACCTCTCCCGCGCGGTGACCCGCTCGGCCTGGGGGCAGCCGTCCTACAACCCGCCGTCGCGGTTCCTGGAGGAGTTGCCGACCGAGTTGGTGCACTGGGAGCGCACCGAGGGGTCGTACACCTCGTGGGCTGGCGGGGGCGGCGGCGTCGGTGGCCGTGCGGACCGCGCGCCCGGCGGTCGGGGCACCTTCACGGGGGGCACGCCGAAGGCGGCCCAGTTGGCGCAGCGGCTCGGCGTGGACGCCAGCCGGCTGACCACTGCCAGCGAGCTGCCGCAGGGGCCGAAGGTGTCTGCCGGCGACCGGGTCAATCACCAGCGGTACGGGTTGGGGCGGGTGCTCGCCGTCGAGGGGCACGGCCCGGGTGCCCGTGCGCAGATCGACTTCGGCGACCAGACCATGTGGCTGGTGCTACGGCACGCCCCGGTCGACAAACTCTGACCGGCCTGGATGACGGAAGGAGTGGCCTCCGGCGGGACGGAGGCCACTCCTGTCCGGATGCCGCGTCGGCTCAGCAGCCCAGGTCCACGCCGTGCGCCCGCATGAACGGGGCCGGATCGATCTGGTTCCACATGCCCTGGTGCACCTCGAAGTGCAGGTGTGGGCCGGTAGCGTCGCCGGTCGCGCCTTCGTAGCCGATGATCTGGCCGGCCTTGACCTTCTGCCCCACGGTGACCGCGATGCGGCTCTGGTGGGCGTAGTGGGTCAGGTACCCGGTGCCGTGGTCGACGAAGACTGAGTTGCCGTACCCGTCGGCGGCGTCACCGGCCTGGGTCACGGTGCCGGCGGCCGCGGCGCGAATCGGCGTACCGGAGGGCAGTGCCAGATCGATGCCAGCGTGCAGGGTTCCCCAGCGCTGCCCGTAGCAGGAGGTGACAGCTGCTCCCGGCATCGGGTCGACCCAGGCGGGCGTGGGCTTGGTGGTCTTCTTCGGCTTGGGCTTGGCCTTCGCGGCGGCCGTCTGCGTGGGTGCCGGGCTGGCGCTTGTCGCTGACGGGCTCGGCGTGGGGCTGACCGAGGGGGTGACCGGCGTGCTCGTCTCGCGAGCGGAGCGGTCGGCCCGGCTGGCGGCCTCGTTGCGGGACTGCGCGTCGAGGGAGACGGCGGCGGGTGCCGGGTGGTCGGTGCCGGTGGTGGCGACGACGACGCCACCGAGGCCGAGGGCGATCAGAGCGGCCGCGCCGAGCACGATGAGGCGGTTGCGCCGACGGGGGTGCTGCGGCTGCTCGGTCGGGGCGGTGTCGGGGGTGTTCTCGTTCTGGACGGGGCTGTCTTCCTGCACGGCGGACCTTCACAGTCGAGGGGCACTTGACCTCGAAATACTGGTGTCGGGCCGAGCCGGGGGCGGTACGGGGACCGGGTGGCCGGGCGTTGGGGGGCTGCTCGCCTGCCCGGGTATGACCCGCTCTGCGGCGCTACGACCGGAAAAGTGATCATGCGGTAGGGTGTCGCCGCTCACAATCTCCACTGTGACCTGGCAGACATGAGCCCACGAAAAACCGCCCGGATCGACAGATCCGGGCGGTCAACGGTCGGTACGCAGCGTCAGGAGCCGGCTACCTCGCTGTAGATTGCCTCGACTTGCAGCTTGATGTCCACTCCGCGGTCCTGGAGGAACGGCACCGGGTCGATCGGCTTGCCCTTGACATGGATCTCAAGGTGCAGGTGGGTGCCGTAGGCGTGGCCGGTCTGGCCGACCAGGCCGAGCTGGTCGCCCGCCTTGATCTGCTGGCCTTCCTTGACGCTCACCGCGGAGGAGTGGCCGTAGATGGCCTCGCTGCCGTCGGCGTGCTGGACGATCACGGCGTTGCCGTACCCGCCGAACCAGCCGGCCTTGGTGACCAGGCCGTCGTGGATCGCCACATAGGGCGTGCCCTCGCCGGCGACCAGGTCCACGCCGGTGTGCATCTTGCCCCAGCGCATCCCGTAGGGGGAGTTGAAGTCGTAGCCCTGGAGTGGCAGCAGCCACACCTCGGGCTCGGCGCTGTCCTTGCTGCGGCTGTCCCGCGAGGCGCGGTCGGCGTTGTCCGCACGGGCCGCGACGTCCTGGCTGGTGACCGACGCCTGCTTGAGCTCGTCGAGCACCGTCGGGCTGACGTCCTTGGCGTCCGGCAGGGCGCTGGCGCCGAGCGCAACGATGCCGGCCCCGACGAAAGCGGTGGTGACGACAGCGGCGTAACGGCTACGCGGTGGGGTGGGCACGCGGCGACGACCGCGATATCGATCGGGCTCAGACGACAGGCGCTGGCGCACGCACACCCTCCGTTGTCGGGGTTCCGAAGCGGCCGGTGGACGTTCGTGAGGCTCCAGTGAACGTCTGCTGACCGCGTCGTCACCCGTCCATGGACCTGATGACAACCGTGGACACGTTAGCCAACCACCAGACGAGTCACAAGCTAGACCGCCAAATTGGCGTGTCGATCTGTCCGTTTGCGTCCATGATTGTCACGCATCGTGACGCCAAACGGGTGCCCTGTTGCTGCCCGTTCGTCGCCGAGCGTGACCGGTCCGGCGGAGTCGTCCGGCTTGACTGCGGCCAGTGCCGGACCACGCCGGGGCGGTGCGCCTCGCTCGGGCGGGTATCTCTTGGCTGGCCGTGGTCCCGCCGGGCGGTGGTCGGGCGTCGAGCCCGGATTTTCCGGGCCGGGTCCGCCGGGTTACCGTTCGTTCAGGTGAAGGCCGTGTAGCCGGTGAAAGGTGTGCTGATGAGCTCTCGAATTCGGGTCGTCGTCGCCAAGCCCGGTCTGGACGGCCACGACCGGGGAGCGAAGGTCGTCGCGCGCGCACTGCGGGACGCGGGGATGGAGGTCGTCTACACCGGCCTGCACCAGACCCCCGAGCAGATCGTGGAGACCGCCATCCAGGAGGACGCCGACGCGGTCGGCCTGTCCGTCCTCTCCGGCGCGCACATGACGCTCTTCCGGCGGGTGCTGGAACTGCTCGGCGAGCGGGATGCCCGCGACATCGTCGTGTTCGGTGGCGGCATCATTCCGAAGGGCGACATTCCCGAGTTGGAAAAGCTGGGCGTCGCAAAGATCTTCACGCCGGGCGCCACCACTCAGGCGATCGTCGAGTGGGTCCGACAGAACGTCGCGCAGCCGGTTTCCTGAGGCTCGTCGCGACGGTCCCCTTCGGCGACCGGATCTGGGCACGGGGGAGGGGCCGGACGCACCCCTCACACGTCCGGCCCCTCTATGCACGATGCCCCGCCGCCACCCCTCGACCGACAGGGCATCGGCCGTCTCCCGTCATCGCGCTGTTCAGCGCTCCGACATCTGACTCAACGACGCCCCCACGGCCGGGTTACGCAACCAGGGCAACATCGCCCGGACGGTGGATGCGGCCCGAGTCATGGCCGGAACCGGCCGCTCCCGATGTCCGGTTGTGCATTACCGCACACCGCGCACCCGCTCGGTTGCCGGCGGTGCCGACCTCGCTAGGCTGCGGCCAATGGCCTGTTTCAACTGATGACAGGCGTCAAACTGTTTTTTGAACGCTGGTGGCGGCGCGACGGCGCGCCGCGGAGACGGGACGGGACGCGCAATCGTGGACCTGTACGAGTACCAGGGGCGGGACCTGTTCGAGCGGCACGGCTTGCCCGTGTTGGCCGGCGGCGTCGCCACTACCCCGGAAGAGGCCCGTGCGATCGCCGAACGCCTCGGCGGTCGCGTGGTCGTCAAAGCGCAGGTGAAGGTCGGCGGCCGAGGTAAGGCCGGCGGCGTCAAGCTGGCCGAGGGCGCCGAGGAGACGGTGGCCCGCGCCACCGACATCCTCGGCATGGACATCAAGGGCCACACCGTCCACAAGGTCATGATCACGGTGACCGCGGACGTGGCCGACGAGTACTACTTCTCGTACCTGCTCGACCGGGCGAACCGCACCTTCCTCTGCATCGCCAGCGTCGCCGGCGGCATGGACATCGAGCAGGTCGCCGCCGACACCCCCGACAAGGTGGTGAAGGCCCCGATCGACGCCGTGAAGGGCGTGGACGAGGCCAAGGCCCGCGAGATCGTGACCGCTGCCGGCTTCCCGGCCGAGGTCGCCGACCAGGTGGTCGAGATCGCCGTCGGCCTGTGGCAGGCGTTCGTCGCCGAGGACGCCACCCTGGTCGAGGTCAACCCGCTCGCCAAGAACGGCGACGGCCGGATGCTGCTGCTGGACGCCAAGATCAGCCTGGACGAGAACGCCGCGTTCCGGCACCCGGACCACGAGGCGCTCGTCGACCAGGCCGCGGTGGACCCGCTGGAGCAGGCCGCCAAGGCCAAGGACCTCAACTACGTCAAGCTCGACGGCGAGGTCGGCATCATCGGCAACGGCGCGGGTCTGGTCATGTCGACCCTCGACGTCGTCGCGTACGCCGGGGAGCGGCACGGCAACGTCAAGCCGGCCAACTTCCTCGACATCGGCGGCGGCGCGAGCGCCGCGGTGATGGCGAACGGGCTGGAGATCGTGCTCTCCGACCCGGCCGTGAAGAGCGTCTTCGTCAACGTCTTCGGCGGCATCACCGCCTGCGACGAGGTCGCCAACGGCATCATCCAGGCGCTGGCCCTGCTGGAGCAGCGCGGCGAGCAGGTCACCAAGCCGCTCGTCGTCCGTCTCGACGGCAACAACGCCGAGGCCGGCCGGGCGATCCTGGACGGCGCGAACAACCCGCTCGTGCAGCGGGTGGACACCATGGACGGTGCGGCCGAGCGGGCCGCCGAGCTGGCAGCTGCGGGGGTCTGATCATGGCTATCTGGCTGACCAAGGACTCGAAGGTCATCGTTCAGGGGATGACCGGTTCCGAGGGTTCCAAGCACACCCGGCGGATGCTCGCCGCCGGCACCAACGTGGTGGGCGGCGTCAACCCGCGCAAGGCGGGCCAGAAGGTCGACTTCGACGGCACCGAGTTGCCGGTCTTCGCGTCCGTCGTGGACGCGATGGCCGAGACCGGGGCCGACGTCACTGTCATCTTCGTGCCGCCGCAGTTCACCAAGGCCGCAGTGGTCGAGGCGATCGACGCCGCGATCGGCCTGGCCGTGGTGATCACCGAGGGCGTGCCGGTGCACGACACCGCGTCGTTCTGGGCGTACAACGTGGCGAAGGGTGAGCAGACCCGGATCATCGGGCCGAACTGCCCCGGCATCGCCTCGCCCGGCGCGTCCAACGCCGGCATCATTCCGGCCGACATCACCGGCTCCGGCCGGATCGGCCTGGTCAGCAAG
This sequence comes from Micromonospora sp. NPDC005215, assembly GCF_040607915.1. NCBI lineage: Bacteria > Bacillati > Actinomycetota > Actinomycetes > Micromonosporales > Micromonosporaceae > Micromonospora > Micromonospora sp. NPDC005215. The sequence goes on from NZ_JBEXHQ010000051.1 coordinate 46,082, forward strand.
AGCGGCACGCTGACCTACCAGATGATGTACGAGCTGCGCGACATCGGCTTCTCCACCTGCGTCGGCATCGGCGGCGACCCGATCATCGGGACCACCCACATCGACGCCCTGGCGGCGTTCGAGGCCGACCCGGAGACCGACGCCATCGTGATGATCGGCGAGATCGGTGGCGACGCCGAGGAGCGGGCCGCCGAGTTCATCAAGGCGAACGTCACAAAGCCGGTGGTCGGCTACATCGCCGGCTTCACCGCCCCGCCCGGCAAGACCATGGGTCACGCCGGGGCGATCATCTCCGGCTCGGCCGGCACCGCCGAGGCGAAGCAGGCGGCGCTGGAGGCGGTCGGGGTCAAGGTCGGCAAGACGCCGACCGAGACCGCGAACCTGATGCGGGAGATCATGTCCGGCAACTGAGCCGGCCAGGCAACACCGAAGGGGGTCGACCGGTGACGGTCGACCCCCTTCGGCGTACGCGCGCTCTTCGCCTGTCAGTCGTTGTTCCAGAACGGGTAGTTGCCTGTCGCGCGCAGGATCGCCCCGCCGATGATGTTGATCACGCCGAACACGATGGCGAGGTAACCCAGCAGCGGCGACTGCCCGTACCGGCGGGCGTCCCGGATGGACAGGTAGCCGAAGACGATGCCCAGGATGCCGCAGCAGATCAGCCCCAGCACGATGCCCAGCACACCCCAGAGCGTGGTCCGGTCCCGTCCCCGGGCCGGTGGGGGCGGGGGTGGCGGGTATGGCGTCGTCACAGCTTCCTCCGGGCGGTCGTGGACGGCGAGCCGGCCGGACCGCGACCGGCGGACCCGACCCGGGCGGCAGCGTCTCGCGCCCCCTGTGGCCGAGGCTAGACCGGACCGGGTCGCCGGGGCCCTGGTTCGGCCAACTCGTCGCCCTTTGGACGGGTTAACGGACTGCCACCGCCTTCACGACGTGCCAGAGTAGAGCGGATGTCCCCCGTCACCCCTGACCGTCCCAGCCGTCCCGGTGGTGTGAGCGCCGACCACCGGCCGGTCGATCGTGCCGCACCGGCCCGACGGGTGCCCGCGCCCCGCGCGGGCGGGTCGCCACGCGGGCGTGCGCCGTTGCCCGTCGCCGCCGGGGTGGCCGCCTGCTGGGCCGCGCTCACCTCCTACCTGCCGGTTGCCCTCGTGCTCGGCCTGGTTCAGCTCGGCGCGGATTCCGGCACTCTGACCAACACCCTGCGCACCGCGCTGGCCGGCTGGCTGCTCGGGCACGGCGTGCCGCTGCACACCGCGGCCGGTCCGCTCGGGCTCGCCCCGCTGGCGCTGACCGTGCTCGCCCTGTGGCGGCTGACCCGGGCCGGCGTGCACGTCAGCCGCGCGCTCGGCGCCCGCGACACCCGCTCGCCGCGTCGGGCGCTGCTCGCCGCGGGTGCGGTCGGCATCGCGTACGCGCTGCTTGGCGCGCTCGCGGCGGTGCTGATCGGCACCGACGGACCGGACGTGTCCGTGCTCCGGGCCGGAGCGACGTTCGCGGTGGTCGGCACCCTCGCCGCGCTGGTCGGCGCGACCCGCGTCACCGCCGTGACCCGGCTGCTCGTCACCCGGCTGCCCGGCCCGGTGCGCCACGGCGTGCGCACCGGCCTGGTGGCCGGGCTGCTGCTGCTCGGGGCGGGTGCCGGCGCGGCTGGCCTGGCGGTGGCCACCGGCGGCGGCGACGCGGCCGACATGATCGGCGCGTACCGGACCGGGGTCGCCGGGCAGGCCGGGATCACCCTGGTCAGTGCCGCGTACGCGCCGAACGCGGCGATCTGGTCAGCCAGCTACCTGCTCGGGCCGGGTTTCGCGGTCGGCACCGACACCGCGGTCCGCACCAGCGAGGTGTCGGTCGGCGCGTTGCCGGCCGTGCCACTGCTCGCCGGCCTGCCGCGAGGTCCGGTGGACGGCTTCGGCGCTCTCCTGCTCGCGGTGCCGGTGCTGGCCGGGATGGTCGCCGGCTGGTTGCTCGCCCGCCGGGTGGCGCGACTCGCCGGGCCGGAGCGGGCCCCGCAGCGCTGGGCTGAGGTGCTGGTGCCGGCGGCGCTGGCCGGGCCGGTGGCCGGGGTGCTGCTCGGCGTGGCCGCCGCGGTGTCCGGCGGGCCGCTCGGTGCCGGTCGGCTGGTCCAGGTCGGGCCGGTGGGCTGGCAGGTCGGGGCGGTGGCGGCAGGCGTCATCGCGGTCGGCGCACTGCTCGGTGCCGCGGCCACCCGAGTGCTCAACCGCGCCCCCGCGCAGTAGGCCGGGACGCCCAGCCGCGTCTGTCGGGCGGGTGAACGAGCGCGGGGCGCCCCGGACGAATCCGGAGCGCCCCGTCGACAGCGAGCTGGTCAGGACTGGCCGGGGAGCGTGACCTGTGCCACGACGAGCAGGATGATCAACAGGATGCCGAGCCCGACGCCGACCGCGCCGCAGATCAGGCCGGCCTTGGCCTGCCCGGCGTTGTTGGCCTGGCCCTGGGCGACCTTCTGCCGGGCGAGGTAACCGGTGACCACGGCCGCGATGCCGACCGGGATGCCCAGGTAGAAGCAGCAGAGCAGCGGGATCGACGCGATACCGAGGATCATCGACACCAGGCCGAGGGTGTTGTTCTGCCCCGCGGCCTGCGGGTATCCGGCGTTCGGGTACGTCGGGGCGCCGCCGTACTGGGGCTGCTGCTGGCCGTACGGGTCCTGGTACGGCGGCTGCTGGCCGTACGGCTGCCCCGAGGTGGGCTGCTGGCCGTACGGGGCCTGCGGTGCCGCGTACGGGTCCTGCTGGCCGTACGGCTGGCCGGAGGTGGGCTGCTGGCCGTACGGGGCGGCTGGCGGCTGGGGGGCGGTCGGGTCCTGGTTGGGCTGCTGGCCGTACGGGTCCTGACCGGGGTTACCGGGCTGCATTCGAGAAGCTCCTTGGACTGGTTCCGTCAGTTACTGCTGTTGTTCCATCCATGATCGCGGTCAGTCCTCCCGATGCCCAGTGCGGCAAGCGGGGAACATCTTTCCCGAAGCGCAGAAAAAGGCCCTTCTTGACCAGTTCCGCGTGTCGGGCCAGTGCCGGAGCGCGGGTCGACGGGACGTTCGGCCCGAGCGTGCGGCAGCGTACCGGGTCGATGCTCGTCGGCGCCGTCAAAGATCGGCGCACCGCCCAGCGGAAGGGCATCCTGACCTGCCCGATAGGGTGGCCCGGTGACCGAGCCCGCGCCTGTCGCCCGCATCGTCGTCCTCGTCTCCGGCTCCGGAAGCAACCTCCAGTCGTTGCTGGATGCCGCCGCCGACCCCGCGTACGGTGCGCAGGTCGTCGCGGTCGGCGCGGACCGCGACGGCATCGCGGGCCTGGACCGGGCTGAGGCGGCCGGGGTGCCGACCTTCGTCGAGCGGGTCCGTGACCACGACACCCGGGAGGACTGGGACGCCGCGCTCACCGCGCACGTCGCGAAGCACCAACCCGACCTGGTCATCTCCGCCGGTTTCCTCAAGCTGGTCGGCCCGCAGTTCCTCGCCGCCTTCGGTGACCGCTACCTGAACACCCACAACACCCTGCTGCCGGCGTTCCCCGGCATTCACGGTCCGCGGGACGCCCTCGCCTACGGCGTGAAGCTCACCGGGGCCACCCTCTTCTTCGTCGACGCCGGCATGGACACCGGGCCGATCGTCGCGCAGGTCGCGGTGCCGGTGCTCGACGGCGACGACGTGGACACGCTCACCGAGCGCATCAAGGAAGCCGAGCGGCGCCAGCTCGTCGAGCAGGTCGGTCGCCTGGTCCGCGAAGGCTGGACCATCACCGGAAGGAAGGTCACGGTTTCGTGAGTCCCACTCAGGACGGGCGCCGCCCGATCAGGCGGGCGCTGGTCAGCGTCTACGACAAGACCGGGCTGGTCGAGCTGGCCCAGGCCCTGCACGCGGCCGGTGTGGAGATCGTGTCCACCGGCAGCACCGCGGGCACCATCGCCGCCGCCGGGGTGCCGGTGACGCCGGTGGAGACGGTGACCGGGTTCCCCGAGGTGCTCGACGGCCGGGTGAAGACCCTGCACCCGAAGGTGCACGCGGGTCTCCTCGCGGACCTGCGCAAGGACACGCACGTGGCGCAGCTCGACGAGCTGGGCGTGGCGGCGTTCGACCTGCTGGTCTCCAACCTGTACCCGTTCCAGGCGACCGTCGCGTCCGGCGCCGGCGTCGAGGAGTGCGTGGAGCAGATCGACATCGGTGGCCCGGCCATGGTGCGGGCCGCCGCCAAGAACCACGCCTCGGTCGCCGTGCTCACCGACCCGACCGGTTACCCGGCCCTGATCGGCGCGCTCGGCGAGGGTGGCTTCACAGTGGCCCAGCGTCGCGCGCTGGCCGCGCGGGCGTTCGCCGACATCGCCGAGTACGACGTCGCGGTGGCCCGGTGGTGCGCCCAGGAGTTGGCGCCCGCCGACGACTGGTGGCCGCAGTTCGCGGGGCTGGCGCTGCGCAAGACGACGGCGCTGCGCTACGGCGAGAACCCGCACCAGCCCGCCGCGCTCTACACCGACCCGGACGCCCCGGCGGGGCTGGCCCAGGCCGAGCAGTTGCACGGCAAGGAGATGTCGTACAACAACTACGTCGACGCCGACGCCGCCTGGCGGGCCGCGAACGACTTCGCCGACCAGCCGGCGGTGGCGATCATCAAGCACGCCAACCCGTGCGGCATCGCGGTCGGCGCGGACGTCGCCGAGGCGCACCGCCGGGCGCACGCCTGCGACCCGGTGTCGGCGTTCGGCGGCGTCATCGCGGTCAACCGGCCGGTCTCGGTAGAGCTGGCCCGGCAGGTCGCCGAGATCTTCACCGAGGTGGTGGTCGCCCCCGGCTTCGACGAGGGCGCGGTCGAGGTGTTGCAGGGCAAGAAGAACATCCGGCTGCTGCGGGCACCGGCCTGGACGCCGGCCCTGGTGGAGTTGCGGCCGGTGACCGGCGGCGTGCTGGCCCAGGTCGCCGACCGGGTGGACGCCCCCGGCGACGACCCGGCCAGCTGGCGGTTGGCGACCGGCGAGGCCGCCGACGAGGAGCTGCTGCGGGACCTCGCGTTCGCCTGGCGGGCGGTCCGCGCGGTGAAGAGCAACGCGATCCTGCTCGCCAGGGACGGCGCCACCGTCGGGGTCGGCATGGGTCAGGTCAACCGGGTCGACTCGGCGCAGCTCGCGGTCACCCGCGCCGGTGCCGACCGGGCCCGCGGCGCGGTCGCCGCCTCGGACGCGTTCTTCCCGTTCGCCGACGGCCCGCAGATCCTCATCGACGCCGGTGTGCGTGCCATCGTGCAGCCCGGCGGCTCGATCCGCGACGAAGAGGTCATCGCGGCGGCCAAGAAGGCCAACGTGACGATGTACCTGACCGGAACCCGCCACTTCTTCCACTAGCCCGGACCGGACGGAACGACCCGCCAACCCCCATGATCAACGGGGTTGGCGGGTCGGAGTCCGCCTCAGGCCGGGGTGGTTGGGCGGAGTTCGGCGAAGTGGCAGGCCGACGGGTGCGGGTCCGCCGCTCGGGGGACCGTTGCCGGGTCTTCGACGGCGCAGATGTCCTGGGCCTTCCAGCACCGGGTCCGGAAGTGGCACCCGCTCGGCGGGTCGGCCGGGCTCGGCACGTCGCCGACCAGCCGGATCATGTTGCGCTGGTCGCGGGCCTCCGGGTCCGGCACCGGCACCGCGGAGAGCAGAGCCTGGGTGTACGGGTGGGTGGCTCGCTCGTAGATCTCGTCCTCGGTGCCGATCTCCACGATCCGGCCGAGGTACATCACCGCCACCCGGTCGGCGATGTGCCGCACCACGGACAGGTCGTGGGCGATGAAGATGTACGAGAGTCCCAGCTCGTCCTGGAGCTGCTTCAGCAGGTTGATCACCTGAGCCTGGATGGAGACGTCCAGCGCCGACACCGGCTCGTCGCAGACGATCACCTCGGGCCGCAGGGCGAGCGCACGGGCGATGCCGATGCGCTGCCGCTGGCCGCCGGAGAACTGGTGCGGGTACCTGTTGATGTGCTCCGGGTTGAGCCCCACCAGGTCGAGCAACTCCTGGACCCGCTTCTGCTTGCTGCCCTTCGGAGCGGCATCCGAGTGGATCTCGAACGGCTCACCGATGATGTCGCCGACGGTCATCCGCGGGTTCAGTGAGGTGTACGGGTCCTGCATCACCATCTGCATGTTGCGGCGTACCCGACGCAGCTCGCCCCCGGAGGCCTTGAACAGGTCCCGACCTTCCAGGGTGGCCCGGCCGGAGGTGGGCGTCTCCAGTCGCATCAGCAGCCGGGCGAGGGTGGACTTGCCGCAGCCGGACTCGCCGACCACGCCCAGCGTCTCGCCCCGACGCAGCTCGAAGCTCACCCCGTCGACGGCCTTGACCGCGCCGATCTGCCGCTGGAACAGGACGCCCTGCGTGATCGGGAAGTGCTTGACCAGGTTGTCGACGGAGAGGATCGTCTCGCCGCGGACCTTTGTGGGGTTAGCGGGCGACGCTGTCATCACGGACCTCCTGCGCGAAGTGGCAAGCGCTGGTCCGGCCGTCGCCGAGGACCAGGTCGTGCGGTACGACGTCCACGCAGACCTGCTGGACGTACGGGCACCGGGGGTGGAACGGGCAGCCGGACGGGATGCGCATCAAATTCGGCGGCAACCCCTTGATCGTCGACAGTTCCGCACCGCGGACGTCCAGGCGCGGGATCGACTCCAACAAACCCTTTGTGTACGGGTGGGCGGGCGCCTTGTAGAGCGAGCGGACGTCGGCGTGTTCGACGATCCGGCCGGCGTACATGACCGCGATCCGGTCCGCGACACCGGCGACCACACCCAGGTCGTGGGTGATCAGGATCATCGCCATGTCGCGTTCCCGGCGCAGGTCGGCCAGCAGGTCCATGATCTGGGCCTGGACGGTCACGTCGAGCGCGGTGGTGGGCTCGTCGGCGATCAGCACCTTCGGGTCCAGCGCCAACGCCATGGCGATCATGACGCGCTGCCGCATGCCGCCGGAGAACTGGTGCGGGTAGTCGCCGATCCGCTTGGCGGCCCCCGGGATCTTGACCAGGTCCATCAACTCGGTGGCGCGGCGTCGGGCGTCGGACCGGGACATCCCGGCGCGCTGGCGCAGCGTCTCGCCGATCTGCCAGCCGACCGGAAAGACCGGGTTCAAGGCGGAGAGCGCGTCCTGGAAGATCATCGCGATCTCCGTGCCGCGTACCTGCCGACGCTGCTCCTCGGAGCGGGTGAGCAGGTCCTGACCCTGGTAGAGGATCTGGCCGGAGCGGACGAACGCCGGTGGGGTGTCCAGGATGCCCATGATCGCCTGGGCGGTGACCGACTTGCCCGAGCCGGACTCGCCGAGCACGGCAAGCGTCTCGCCGGCGTCCAGGTGGTAGGACACGCCGTTGATCACCCGGGCTACGCCCTCGTTGGTGCGGAACTCGACGTGCAGGTCCCGCAACTCCAGCAGGTGGCCGCCCTCGGGTGTGGCGGAGGCGGGTGTGGGTTGGACGGTCATGGGTTTCTCACCGCAGCTTCGGGTCGAAGGCGTCACGGATCGCGTCGCCGAGCATGATGAACGCCAGCACGGTCAGCGCGAGGAATGCCGACGGGACGATCAGCGGGGTGGCCGCCTCCCGCATGTGGATGCGACCGGTGTCGATGTCCTGGCCCCACGAGATGGTCGGCGCCTTCAGGCCGATGCCCAGGAAGGAGAGCGTCGCCTCGGCCGCGATGAACGAGCCGAGCGCGATGGTCAGCACGACGATGACCGGGGCCAGCGAGTTCGGCAGGATGTGCCGCCACATGATCCGGCTGTTGCCGGCGCCGAGCATCCGGGCCGCCGCGACGTAGTCCTGCTCCTTCGCGGTGATCACCGAGGAGCGGACCACGCGGGCGGCGGTGGTCCAGCCGAGCAGGGCCAGCACGAAGACGACAGCGCCGATCCGGGCCCACTGGTTGTCGCTGGACACCCGCTTGAGCAGCACGATCGCGGCCAGCAGCAGCGGGATGCCGAGCACCACGTCGATCACCCGGGAGAGCACCGCGTCGACCCAGCGGCCGAAGTAGCCGGCCAGCATGCCGATCACCAGCGCGATGATCCCGGTGCCGAGCGCGGCGAGCGCGCCGACCAGCAGCGAGGCGCGGGTGCCGTAGACCGCCCGGGAGTACGTGTCGCAGCCCTGGAAGTCGTACCCGAAGATGGCCCCGCCGGACGGCCCGGCGTGCTGCCGGGACAGCAGGCAGTCGTTCGGGTTGTTGGCGGTGAACACCCCGGGAAGCAGCGCCATCAGGGTGAAGATGACGACCAGCGCCAGCGAGATCCAGAAGACCGGATTGCCGCGCAGGTCGCGCCAGGCGTCCCCGGCCAGGCTGCGGGGCTTGTTCGCGGCGCCGACCTGGTTGGGTGTGCCCGGCTCGCCCGAGGGGCCACGGCGTGCGGCCTGGTTCTCGCTGGCCGCCACGGTCTCAAAGTCACTCATAGCGGATCCTCGGGTCGAGTACGGCGTACAGAACGTCCACCACCAGGTTCGAGAGCAGGTAGACCACGACGAGCACGCTGACGATGCCGACCACCAGGGGGCCGTCCTCGGTGCGGATGCCGCGGAAGAGGTTGAAGCCCACGCCGGGGATGTTGAAGACGCCCTCGGTGATGATCGCGCCGCTCATCAGGTTGCCCAGTTCCACGCCGAAGAAGGTGATCACCGGGATGAGCGAGTTGCGCAGCACGTGGACGACGACGATGCGGCGCTTGACCAGGCCCTTGGACCGGGCGGTCCGGACGTAGTCCGCGCGCAGGTTCTCCGCTACCGAGGCCCGGGTGAGCCGCAGGGCGGTGGCCAGCGACAGCGAGCCGAGCACGATGCCCGGCAGGAGGAGTGCGTAGAACGTCGGGTCGGAGCCGGCGGTGGGTGGGAAGAGCTGCCACTTGACGCCCAGGAAGTACTGCGCCAGCGGGGCCAGCACGATGGTCGGGATGCCCAGTACCAGCAGGGTCAGCACCAGCGTCGAGTTGTCGAAGATGCTGGCCCGGCGGATGCCGGCGAGCACGCCGGCGGTGACCCCGAAGATGATCGCCACGGCGAGCGCGATGAGCGCGAGCCGGACGGTGACCGGCCAGGCCTGCTGGAGGATGTCGCCGATGTTCCGACCGGTGAGCGACTCGCCCAGGTTGCCCTGGAGCAGGTTCTTCACGTAGTCGAAGTAGCGGTAGAAGAAGCCGCCGACGCCGGTGGCGTCCAGGTGGTACTTCTCGGTCAGGTAGGCCCGTTGGGCCGGCGTCACCGGCCGCTCACCGGCGAGCGCCTGGATGGGGTCGCCCTGCCCGGCGAATGTCAGCGCGTAGACGATCAGGGTGGTCCCGAAGAACGCCAGGACCATCTGCAGTAGGCGCCGCAAGATGTAGCGGAACATGCTTAGCAGTCTCTCCGGAAATGTGCGAAAGGGTCGCAGGACGGCATCTCTGGTCGTACCCGAAATATCCGAGACGCGCCGTCCGGCCCGGGGAAGCCGGCACCACCGACGCCGGGTCCGCTACTGCGACCCGGCCCGGTGGCCAGGGCATCCTCACCGTGTGGGGCATCCGCGACAGCGACTCGTGGCTGGCCTCGCAGACGCCGCTGCTGTTCAACAGCAACGGGTCCAAGAAGGCGGC
>NZ_JBEXHQ010000052.1:0-53540 GCF_040607915.1 Micromonospora sp. NPDC005215
GGTCATCGCGTCCAGCAGGCTCTGCACGCCCGGCCGGATCTGCTGCTTCGCACGACCCGCGCCCGCTGACGGCCCGGCCGCGCCTGCGCGACCCGCGCCCGCTGACGGCCCGCCCGCGCCCGTTGCCGATCCGCCCGCGCCCGCTGGCGGGCCGGGCTCGGCTGACCAGGCGGGGTCGGGTCCGGTCGCGGACCCGCCGGCCGGCGACGGCCGCACCGACGACGACGGGGGTACGACCTGATGCCGCTCTGGGTGGAGCTGGTGCTGCGGGTGGGTGGCGTGCTTGTCGCGTTCCTCACCCTGCCGTTGCTGGTCGGCCAGGCCGAGCACAAGGTGATGGCGCACATGCAGGGCCGGCTCGGTCCGATGTATGCCGGCGGCTTCCACGGCTGGGCCCAGTTGATCGCGGACGGGGTCAAGTTCGTGCAGAAGGAGGACGTGACCCCGCGCGAGGCCGACCGGGCGGTGTTCCGGCTGGCCCCGGCGGTGGCCCTGGTGCCCTACCTGCTGGTGCTGCTTGTCATCCCGCTCGGTCCGAACGACCTGGTCGGGCAACCGTTGGACATCGGCTTGTTCTTCGTGCTGGCCGTGGTCGGTGTCGGGGTCGTGGCGGTGCTCATGTCGGCGTGGGCGTCGGCCAACAAGTACAGCCTGCTCGGTGGGCTGCGGGGGGCCGCCCAGTTGCTCGGGTACGAGCTGCCGCTGGTGCTGGCCGCCGCCTCGGTGGCGATGGCGGCGGGCACGCTCAGCCTCTCCGGCATCGTCGAGGCGTGGCAGCCGTGGTGGCTGCTCTGGCAGGCGCCCGCGATGATCGTTTTCTTCGTCGCCGGGCTGGCCGAGATCCGCCGGCCACCGTTCGACATGCCGGTGGCGGACTCGGAGCTGGTCTTCGGCTACATGACCGAATACACGGGTCTGCGTTTCGCGTTCTTCCTGCTCGCCGAGTACGTCGGCATCGTGGTGATCGCCGCGCTGACCACTGTGCTGTTCCTCGGTGGGTGGCAGGGCCCGTTCGCCGACGATCAGCTGGGCTGGCTGTGGACGCTGCTCAAGATCTTCGCGGTGTCCTTCGTGATCATCTGGCTCCGGGTGTCCTACCCCCGGCTACGTGAGGACCAGCTCCAGCGTCTCTGCTGGCTGGTGCTGGTGCCGGCATCCCTCGCGCAACTGGTCCTCACGGCAGCCGTCCGCATCGCCCTGTAGACAGTGCTCCCTCGCGATCGGCTGGGCGCCGGCTGAATCCGTCGGCGGCGCTTCGAGCTGGTCCCGAGAGACGCCTTCGCCAAGATCCGAGCAACTTCCCGGATGTTGCTGCCTCCGACTCTCGGGAGACACCAACAACCCTGATGTTGCGCGGATCTTGGCGACGAGCACTCGGCAGAGGACGGCCGGGCCGCGCGGCCCGTGGGCGGTCAGGTCAGCGGGGTGTGCGCTAGGTCGACGGGCTCGGCCGGCGGCGGGGGTGGGGTGCCGTCGCCGAAGGGGCGGCCACCAAGTGCCCCCCGACCGTGCGGGGTGACCCAGTTGGACAGGTCGGGGCCGAGCGGCACGATCCCGGTCGGGTTGATGTCGCGGTGCACCTCGTAGTAGTGCCGCTTGATGTGGTCGAAGTCGATTGTGTCGCCGAAGCCGGGGGTCTGGAACAGGTCCCGGGCGTACCCCCACAGCACCGGCATCTCGCTCAGCTTCTGCCGGTTGCACTTGAAGTGGCCGTGATAGACCGGGTCGAAGCGGACCAGCGTGGTGAACAGCCGCACGTCGGCCTCGGTGATGGTGTCGCCGACCAGGAAGCGCTGGTCGGTCAGCCGCTCGGTCAACCAGTCCAGCCGGTCGAAGAGCCGGTGGTACGCCTTGTCGTACGCCTCCTGGCTGCCGGCGAACCCGCACCGGTAGACGCCGTTGTTGACGTCTCGGAAGACCACGTCGTTGACCTCGTCGATCTGCGCCCGCAGATGCTCGGGATACAGCTGCGGGGCACCCGGCCGGTGGTACGCGCCCCACTGGGTGGACAGGTCGAGGCTCATCTGCGCGTAGTCGTTTGTCACCACCTGCCCGGTCGGCACGTCGACGATCGCCGGGACGGTGATGCCGCGCTCGTAGCCCGGGAAGCGCTTGAAGTACGCCTCCTGGATGCGCTCGATGTCGAGCACCGGGTCCCGCCCGCCCGGGTCGAGGTCGAAGGTCCAGCTCCGGGCGTCGTGGGTCGGCCCGGCCACCGCCATCGAGATGGCGTCCTCCAGGCCGAGGAGTCGCCGCACGATGATCAGGCGGTTGGCCCACGGGCAGGCCCGACTGACCGCCAGCCGGTACCGGCCGGGCTCCACCGGGTACCCGTTGCGCCCGTCCTCGGTGATCCGAGTGGCGATGTACCGCTGGTCGCGGGTGAACTCGCCACCCGGCTCGACGTACTTCCCGCCTGTTTCCTCGCCCACGTCATCCTCCGGTCTGTTGCCGCCTGCTCCCCATCCTTACCGATCTCCGACCTGTCGACGCGGTGAGCCCCGGATACCCTCGCCGGCATGACGGATGTGGAGGCGGCGGCCCGGCGGTTCATCACCGATGTGTGGAACGCGCGTCAGGAGGAGTCGGCGTACGAGTTGATCGCGGAGGAGTGCCCGGGGCTGGGCGGCACCGGGCCGGAGGCGACGCTGGCCTGGCACCGGGAGCGGCGGGCGGCCTTCCCGGACCTGCGCTACAAGATCGTGGACGTGGTGGCGGCCGGCGAGCGGGTGGCCGTGCACTGGCGGGCCGCCGGCACGCACGCCGGGCAGTTCGGGCCGGTGCCGCCGACCGGGCAGGTGGTCAGCTACTCCGGGGCGACGTTCCTGCGCTTCGACCCCGCGGGCCGGATCGTCGAGGTGTGGAGCTGCAACGAGCTGTTCCAGTTGCTCCAACAGCTCGGCGTGGAGATGCTCCCCCCGACCGTCAGCGGACCCGGGGCGTGATCCGCTCCAGCGGAATGTCCATCTCCCAGGGCTCGGGCAGGAGGATGCCGTCGGTCATCCGGGCCTTCTCGACGTAGATGCGTTTCATCGGGTCGAGTTTGTGGGCGTGCACCACGATGCCGCCCTCGGTCTCGATCCGCCAGAAGTAGGGGATGTCTGCCTCGGCGTACAGGGCCGGCTTGAGCACTCGGTCGATAGCGCGCGAGCCGTCGGAGACGATTTCGACCACCAGCATCACCTCGTGTGGCCGGTAGTGCGACGGGTTCCGGGCGGCTGCGTCGAGCTCGGTGACCAGCACGTCGGGGATGAACGCGCGGGTTCGGGAGAGCCTCACCTCGACCGCCTGGGTCACGTCCAGGTCCGCGGGGCAGGTCTCGTCGAGTGCGGCCATCAGCCGACCAGCGATGGACTGGTGTAGTCGCGTGGGGGAGGGCGACATCATCAGGTTTCCGTCCAGGAGCTCGTAACGGCGCCCATCGTCGGGCAGGCGGTCGAGGTCGTCGGTCGTCCACTCGCCCGGCGGCGGAGCGTCGTCGTGCAGCGCGGCGGTCATCGACGGGTCCTTTCCGGTGCGTTCGTTCTCCCCGCGACCACGGTACCGCCTCGGACCTGTGGGTGGTGGTCGCGCGCGCCGGGGCCACAGGGCAGGATGGTCGACATGACCCACCCCAGCGAGCACGGCGACCCGGCCGGCGCCACCGGCGCGCGCGGCCTGCCCGGCGCGGGCCTGGTAAAGGGGCTGGCGGTCACCCTCAAGACGATGACCAGCCGCTCGACCACCCAGCAGTACCCGGACGTGGCCCCCGACCTGCCGCCCCGCTCGCGTGGCGTGATCGCGCTGTCGGAGGAGAACTGCACGGTCTGCATGCTCTGCGCCCGGGAGTGTCCGGACTGGTGCATCTACATCGACTCGCACAAGGAGGAGGTGGTGGTGCCGGGCGCCGCCCGCCCCCGCCAGCGCAACGTGCTCGACAAGTTCGACATCGACTTCTCGCTCTGCATGTACTGCGGCATCTGCATCGAGGTCTGCCCGTTCGACGCGCTCTACTGGTCACCCGAGTTCGAGTACGCCGAGTACGACATCAAGGACCTGCTGCACGACAAGGACCACCTCGGCGAGTGGATGGCGACCGTCCCCGCGCCGCCCGCGCACGACCCGAACGGGGAACCGGCCAAGGAGGAGACCGCCGCCGCCCGCAAGGCCGCCGCCGCGCGTCCGGCTCCCCCATCGGTACGCCCCGAGCCCGGCCCGGCGTCGTGACCGCGCGTTGGGTGACCGCCCGAGCGTCGGGGGCGGCTCGGTGACCGGCGCGGACGTGCTGCTGCTCGCCCTCGGCGCGGTGGCGGTCGGCGCTGGCGTGCTGGTGGTGACCACGAAGCACCTGGTCCGGGCAGGGCTCTACCTGGTGGTGTGCCTGGGCGCGCTGGCCGGTGACTTCCTGGTGCTCAGCGCCGAGCTGGTGGCCTGGGTGCAGGTGCTGATCTACGTGGGCGCGGTGGTGGTCCTGCTGCTGTTCGCGGTGATGCTGACCCGGGCGCCGATCGGCGCCTCCGACGACCTGGACCGGCCCGGCTGGCCGGCCGCCCTGATCGGTGGTGGCGCCGGGCTGGGGCTGACCGTCCTGCTCGTCGACGCGTACCGCTGGAGCACCGTCGCGCTGCCCGCCGCGGGCACCGCCGAGCGGCTGGGTGAGCAGATCTTCCAGTCCTGGGTGCTGCCGTTCGAGGTGCTCTCGGTGCTGCTGCTGTCCGCCCTGGTGGGTGCGATCGTGCTGTCCCGGCCGGACATCGGCCGAGCTGGCCCCGACGCGGCTGCCACCGCCGACCGGCCCGGGGCCGGCGTAGGGACCGGGGGGCGCCGGTGAGGCCGGTCATCCCGTACGTCACCGCCGCGCTGCTGTTCGGCCTCGGCGTGTACGGCGTGCTGCGCCGGCGCAACGCGGTGCTGGTGCTGATGTCGGTCGAGTTGATGCTCAACGCGGTCAACCTGATCCTGGTCACCGCGGACACCACCGCCCGCGCCGTGCTGCCGCACTCCGGGCAGGTCTTCGCGCTGTTCGTGATCGTCCTCGCCGCCGCCGAGATCGGGGTGGGGCTGGCGATCGTCCTCCAGCTCTATCGGCTGCGGGCCACCGTCGCTGTGGACGACGTGCCGCTGACCGAGCCGGCGCAGACCGTCGGCGGGCGAGAGCCGGCCGTCCTGGACACGGAGGCGGGCCGGTGACCGGGCTGCTCGGGGCGTTGCTGCCCGCCGTACCGCTGGTCGCCGGCCTGGCCGGCCTGCTGTTGCCGCCGGCCCCGCGCCACAACGACACGACCGGCGGCGGCCGGGCCCGACGGGCAGCCGTGGCGCTCGGCGTGACCGGCGCGGCCGGCGCGTTGGCGCTGGCCGTCGCGCTGCTGCTCACCGTCGACGGGCCGACGGAGACGTCGGCCACCTGGGTCGACGTCGGCGGGCTGGCGGTGACGCTCGGCGTACGGCTGGACGGCGCCGCCGCGCTGGTCGCGGTGGCGGTCACCGCTGTCGCGTTGGCCGTGCAGGTCTACTCCATCGGCTACCTGCGGCGCGGTCCGCACGACGACGTCGACGTCGACCACCGCTACCCGCCGTACGCCGCGCAGATCAGCCTCTTCACCGGCGCCATGCTGCTGGTGGTGGTCGCCGGTGACCTGATCATGCTGTTGGTCGGTTGGGAGGTGATGGGCCTCTGCTCGTACCTGCTCATCGCCCACGACCGCCGACTGCCCGGCGCGCCGGCCGCCGCGATGAAGGCGTTCCTGGTGACCCGGGTCGGTGACGTCGGGTTCCTGCTGGGCATCGCGTTGCTGGGTGTGTCGACGGGCAGCTTCCGGATCGCCGACGTGCTCGCCCACGACCACTCCACCGCGACGCTGACCGCCGCCGGTCTGCTGCTGCTCGCCGGGGTGGCCGGCAAGAGCGCGCAGTTCCCGCTGCACACCTGGCTGCCGGACGCGATGGCCGGCCCGACGCCGATCTCCGCGCTGATCCACGCCGCGACGATGGTCGCCGCCGGGGTGTACGCGGTGGCCCGGCTCTACCCGCTGTTCACCGCCGCGCCGGTGACGCTGACGGTGCTGGGGGTGCTCGGCGCGATCACCCTGCTGCTCGGTGCGCTCGCCGCCACCGCCCAGGACGACATCAAGCGGGTGCTGGCCTGGTCGACAGTCTCCCAGTTGGGTTACATGACCGGCGCGCTGGCGGTCGGTTCACCGTCGGCGGCGCTGTTCCACCTGCTCACCCACGCCGCGTTCAAGGCGTTGCTGTTCCTCGCCGCCGGCGCGGTGATCCACGCCGTGGGCACCACCCTGATGTCGGAGATGGGCGGGCTGCGGCGCAGCATGCCTGTCACGTTCTGGTGCACAGTGGTGGGCCTCGGTGCGCTGGCCGGAGTGCCGCCGTTGGCGGGCTTCTGGAGCAAGGACGGCGTCCTCACGGTGGCCGAGTCCGCCGCGCTGGAGGGCACCGGCCCGGCACCGTCCTGGGTGGGGTGGATCGTCTGGATCGCCGGCTTGCTCGGCGTGGCGATCACCGCCTGGTACGCCGGCCGGCTGCTGCTGCGCGCATTCTTCGGTGCTCCACGCCTGCCGCTGGTCCGGCCGCACGACCCGCCGGCGGTGCTGCGCTGGCCGGTGCTGCTGCTGACCGTGCCGGCCGCGCTGCTCGGTGTGGTCGGGTTCGTCGGAGCGTTCGCCGATCGCCTGCGGTTCCCGACAGTGCCGGTGGCGGGCTCCGAGGACGGCCTGGTCCACGTGGGGTCGGGGGTGCTGCTGCCGCTCGCGTTCCTGCTGGTCGGGGCGGTGCTGGTCACGCTCGGGTGGCGGCGGAACCCGGCCGCCGACCCGGCGGACGCGCTGGGTCCGCTGCGGCCGGTCTTCGCCCGCGCGTTCCGGCTCGACGACGTCCAGCACACCCTTGTCGTACGCCCCGTCCGCGCGCTGGCCCGCGTCGTTCGCGCCGGTGACGAGGTGGTGGTGGACGGTGCCGTCGAGGGCAGCGGGCGGGCCGCCACCGGTCTGGGTGCCGGGCTGGCCGCGCTGCACCGGGCGGCGCTGCCCCGGGCCGCCGCCGGGGTCCTGGCCGGCGCGCTGCTGATCGGGCTGGCCGCCGCCGCGATCGGGGCGGTCCGGTGAGCGCGAGGAGTGTGCCGGGGTTGCGAGCCCCGCAGTCGCGAACGAAGGCGGTCCGGTGAGCGCGAGGAGTGTGCCGGGGTTGCGAGCCCCGCAGTCGCGAACGAAGGCGGTCCGGTGAGCGTTGGGCAGGTGTTGCTGGTTGCCGTGCTGGCGGTGCCGGCGCTGGGTGCTGTCGCGGTGGCGGCGACACCCCGGGACCGGGCGGCCCGGCTGGTCGGCACCGTCGCGGCGGCGCTGACCCTGCTGGCGGCGGTGCCGCTGGTGTTCGGCGGTCGCGGCTGGTTGGCCTGGTCGGCGGACGGGCCGGCGGTGCGTCCGTGGCACCAGCTGGACCTGCCCTGGGTGCCCGGCCTGGAGTTGCGCTTCCACCTCGGCGTCGACGGCATCTCCTGGCCACTTGTCGTGTTGACCGCGCTGCTCACGCTGCTCTGCTGCGCGTACACGATGTGGCGGGTGCCGGACGGCGGCAGTGGCCGGGCGCTTGTGGCGTTGCTGTTGGTGGTCGAGGTGGGCATCCTGGGCACCTTCCTCGCCCTGGACCTGGTGCTGTTCTTCCTCTTCTTCGAGGTCGTCCTGCTGCCGATGTACGCGATCATCGCCGGCTGGGGCGGCGTGGACCGGCGTCGAGCGGCCCGCAAGTTCGCGCTCTACACGCTCTTCGGCTCGGTGTTGCTGCTGGTCGGCGTGTACGTGGTGGTCGCGGCCACCGGCACCGCCGATCTGGTGGCGCTGACCGGTGGCGCGGGGATGTCCAGGGGCACCCAATGGGCAGCGTTCACCCTGTTCGCTGTGGCGTTCGCGGTGAAGAGCCCGCTGTGGCCGCTGCACTCCTGGCTGCCCGACGCACACACCCAGGCGCCCACGGTGGGCAGTGTCGTGTTGGCCGGGGTGCTGCTGAAGATGGGCACCTACGGTCTGATCCGGGTGGCGGTGGGGGTGGCACCGGAGGGCGCCCGGTGGGCGGCGCCGGTGCTCGGCGTGCTGGCCGTCGCCGCGATCCTGGTCGGTTCGCTGGTCTGTCTGGCGCAGGCCGACGTGAAGCGGCTGATCGCGTACTCCAGTGTGGGGCACATGGGCTTCGTGCTGCTGGGCGTTGCCACGCTGACGACCGTCGGCATCCAGGCGGCGTTGATCGGCAACATCGCGCACGGGGTGCTCACCGCTCTGCTGTTCTTCCTGGCCGGGGCGGTGAAGGACCGTACCGGCACGGGCACGCTCGCCGAGTTGTCCGGGCTGCGGGAGACCGCGCCCCGGTTGGCCGGCCTGCTCGCGTTCGCGGCGATCGGCTCGCTCGGCCTGCCCGGGTTGGCCGGCTTCTGGGGCGAGGCGTTCGCGGTGATCGCCGCCGTCCAGGTGGGCGGCCCGCTCTGGACCACCCTCGGGGTGTTGGCCGCCGTCGGTGCGGCGCTCACCGCCGCGTACTTCCTGCGCCTGCTGCGCCAGGTCACCCACAATCGGCCGAGTGCCGCAGTCGGTCGGGTCGGCCCGGGCCTGGCCGGTGCGGAGCTGACCGCGTGGGTGCCGCTGGTGCTGCTCGCGTTGGCCATCGGGCTGGCCCCGGCACTGGTCCTCGGCGTCGCCGAGGCTCCCGTCGACGCCCTGATCGGGGTGGTCTTCCCATGACTGGCGTGCAGAGCGTGGACAACGTCGCGCTGCTGCCGGCCTACCTGGCCGCCGGCACCGCCGTGCTCGTGCTCCTCACCGACCTGCTCCTGGCGCGGCCACGGGCCACGATCGTGGTGGCGGCGCTCGGCGCGCTCGGCACCGCCGTCGGTGCCGCAGTGGTCGGAGCGGCCGGGGAGCGGCGGACGTTCTGTGTCGGCGCCGACTGCTCCTGGATCTTCAA
This sequence comes from Micromonospora sp. NPDC005215, assembly GCF_040607915.1. Lineage (NCBI taxonomy): Bacteria > Bacillati > Actinomycetota > Actinomycetes > Micromonosporales > Micromonosporaceae > Micromonospora > Micromonospora sp. NPDC005215. The sequence goes on from NZ_JBEXHQ010000052.1 coordinate 8,944, forward strand.
CGGCCGGGCCGCGCTGGTCGGCACGGTGGTGGCGCTGCTGACCCTGGGCGTGCTCGGGCTGTCCGTGCCGGCGCTGCGGGGCGGGCGGTCGCCGGTGGGGGAGTACGCCTTCCTACTGGCCTGCTCGATGACCGGTGGCGTGGTGCTCGGCGCTGCGGGCGACCTGATCACGTTGATCGTCGCCCTGGAGACGCTGACCCTGCCGCTGTACGTGCTTGTCGGCCTGCGTCGGGGCAGCCTCGCCAGCGCCGAGGCGGCACTGACCTTCTTCGTGGTCAGCGTGGTGGCGACCACCATCACGCTGCTCGGCGCGGCGCTGCTGTACGCGGTGACCGGCGGGCTGCACCTGGACCGGCTCGGTGCGCTGCTCGCCGAGCGGCCGGAGTTGCGGGACCTGCCGCTGACCACCGCCGCGGTGGCGTTGCTGCTTGCCGGGTTGGCGTTCAAGGTGGCGGCGGTGCCGTTCCACGCCTGGGCGCCGGCCACCTACGACGGGGCGCCGCTGCCGGTGGCCGCGTACCTGTCCACGGCGTCGAAGCTGGGTGGCCTCGTCGCGCTGCTCGCCGTGGTGCAGCGGGCGCTGCCGGCGGAGCAGACCGGGCCGGTGCTCGCCCTGCTCGCGGTGCTCACCATGACCGTCGGCAACCTGGTCGCGCTGCGTCAGCGGCGTACCGTCCGGCTGCTCGCCTGGTCGTCCGTCGCGCAGGCCGGCTACATCCTCGCCCCGCTGGGAGCGTTGGCGCTGGCCGCCGGCCGCACGGACGAGGCGCGCTCCGCCGCGTACGCCGCCGCACTGGCGTACGCCGTCTTCTTCGTGGTGTTGGAGCTGGCCGCGTTCGCCGGGGTGACCGCGTTGCGCCCGGCTGGTGCGGACGGCGGCACGCTTGACGACCTGCGCGGGGCGGCCCGCCGGCACCCGTGGCGGGCCGCGGCGCTCGGTCTCGCGCTGGTGGGTCTGGCTGGCCTGCCGCCCGGCCTGGCCGGCCTGTTCGCCAAGGTGACAGTGGTGCGGGCGCTGCTGGACGGCGGGGCGGCCTGGCTGGCGCTGGTGGTGGCGTTGAACGCGGTGATCGGGCTGGCGTACTACCTGCGGGTGACCGCCGCGCTCTGGGCACCGGCGTCTCCTGCCCCCCGCGGCGGCATCGCCGCCGTACCCGTGGTGGGTGTGGTGGCCGTGGTGCTGGCGGTGACGACTGTGGCCGCCGTGGTGCTCGGCCTCGCCCCGCAGGTGGTGCTCGACCTCGCTGGCCGCTGACCTGCGAATTCCAGTCTCAGTGAACTCTCAGCGTTGAGACGGATGGTTGGCGGGTACCGGGTTGTTGCACCGGTCAGCGGATCCCGGCGATCCGTGCACCGAAGGAGACATCGTGCACCACAACCGTCTGAAGACCGCCGCCCTGCTCGGCCTGCTCTCCGCGCTGATCCTCGCCGTGGGCTACGGGTTCGGTGGCAGCGGCGGCCTGGTCATCGCCGTCCTCATCTCGCTTGTCATGAACGGCGTCACCTACTTCTACTCCGACAAGCTCGCGCTGCGCTCGATGGGTGCGCAACCGGTCACCGAGGCACAGTTCCCCGAGCTGTACCGGATGGTGCGGGAGTTGGCGACCGACGCCCAGCAGCCGATGCCGCGCCTGTACGTCAGCCCGACCGCGCAGCCGAACGCGTTCGCCACGGGTCGTAACCCGCAGCACGCGGCGGTCTGCGTGACCCAGGGCATCACCGAGATCCTCGACTACCGCGAGCTGCGCGGCGTGATCGGGCATGAGCTGTCCCACGTCTACAACCGGGACATTCTGATCTCCAGCGTGGCGGCCGGTCTGGCCAGCATCATCACCCTGCTGGCGAACCTCGCCTTCTTCATCCCGCTGGGCGGTGGGGACGACGAGGACCGGCCGAACCCGGCAGTGCTGCTGCTCACCCTGATCCTCGGCCCGATCGCGGCGACCGTGATCCAGTTGGCGATCAGCCGGAGCCGCGAGTTCCAGGCGGACGCCTCGGGCGCCGAGTTGAGCCGTGACCCGCTGGCCCTGGCGAGCGCGCTCCGCAAGATCGACGCGGTGGCCCGACGTCGGCCGCTGCCGGCTCAGGGCCAGCTCACCAGCACCGCGCACCTGATGATCGCCAACCCGTTCAAAGGTGGCGGCATGGCCGCTCTCTTCTCCACCCACCCGAAGATGGAGGACCGCGTCGCACGGCTGGAGCAGATGGCCGCCAACGCGGGGCCGGTCCAGTTCCAACGCTGACCCACTGAGCACCTCCTCCGCCCGTATCCGGTCGCCCCGGGTACGGGCGGAGTCCCGTGTCGGGGCGGATATCTGGTGTCGTCCCGGCGGGCGACGGCGTTAGGGTCGTAACGGCTAACGCTCATTACATCCCCGGGAGGTTCACGGTGGCCGCGCTGCGTCAGTATCTGGGTGTCTGGCGGATTCCCGGCGCCCCGATGTTGCTGATCCTCGGCATCGTCGGGCGGCTCGGAATCGGCATGACCCCGCTGGCGCTGCTGCTGGTGGTCGAACAGGTGACCGGACGGTACGCGCTGGCCGCCATCGCGGGCGGGATCTACGCCGTCGCCGGTGCCGCCCTCAGCCCGGTGGCCGGACGGATCGCCGACCGGGTCGGCCCCAGCCCCGTCCTGCTGGTCACCGCAGTGGCTCACCCGCTGGCGCTCATCGGACTGCTGCTGGCCAGCCGCTCGGGCGACGACGCTCTCCCCGCCATCTATCTCGCCGCGGGAGTGGCCGGCGCCACCTACCCGCCGCTCACCGCCGCCATCCGTGGCGCGTGGAACGACCTGACCGGCCCCAACTCCGGCCGGTACCCCCTGCGCAACACGGCGCTCGCCGCCGAGACCTCGCTGTTCGAAATCGTCTTCGTGCTCGGCCCGCTGCTCGTCGCCGGTTTCGTGCTCGTCGCCGACGCGGCGGCCGCGCTGATCGGTGCCGCAGTGGTCACCCTGGTCGGCACCACCGCCGTGGCCCTCGGCCAGGTGATGCGCGGTTGGCGTCCGCACCCACGCGAGCACCACGCCCGAGGGCTCGGCCCGCTGCGGGTCGCCGGCTTCCCGGCCCTGCTGGTCTGCGTGGCCGGCCTGGGCATCGCATTCGGCGCCGCCGGGGTGATCGTCCCCGCCTACGCGAGCGGCCACACCACCGGCGACCCGGAGAGCCTGGCCGGACTTCTCCTGGCGGTCTGGGGGATCGGCAGCGCCATCGGGGGGTTCTGGTTCGGCGTCCGCAAGCCGGCGGCGAACATGACCCGGCAGTTCGCCCTGCTGCTCGCCGCGCTGGCCGGCACCTTTGCCGTGTTCGCGGTGATGCCCACCCCGCTGGCGCTGGGCGTCGCCCTGGTCGTCGGCGGAGCCACCATCGCGCCCGCGCTCACCCTGGAGAACACCCTGGTCGGCCGGATCGCCCCGACCGGCATGCTGAACGAGGCGTACACCTGGGTGGTCACCGTCGCGGTGGCGGCGAGCGCGGCCGGTGGCTCGGTGGCCGGCCTGATCGTGGATCACGCCGGTGGCGTCCGCTGGGCGTTCCTGTTCGCCGGGGCGGCCGTCGCCGTCGGGGCCGCGGTCGCGGCCCTGCCCGCCGGGCCCATCGCCCGCGCCGAAACCACAGCGGTACGCGCCGAAGACCCCGTCCCGGTCTGACCCGTCCGTACCCGGGCGCCGGGCGTTCCTTCCGCGGCGGCGCCGGCGGTACACCCTGCGCTGAATACAGCCGATTGTGTACCGTCTAAGTTGTGGAGACGCTGACGCACGGGCAGGTGCTGGCCCGGTTCGGTCATGCCCTGTCCGATCCGATTCGCGCCCGGCTGCTGCTGGCCCTTTGCGAAGGCCCTGGTTACCCGGCCGAGCTGGCCGAGCTGGTGGGCACCAGCCGACAAAACCTCTCCAACCACCTGGCCTGCCTGCGCGGCTGCGGCCTCGTCGTGGCCGTGCCCGAGGGGCGACGCACCCGCTACGAGCTGACCGACCGGCGGTTGGCACATGCCCTGGGCGACCTGCTCGGCCTCGTCCTGACCGTCGACCCGGCCTCCTGCGCCGCCGCAGACGACAAGGGCTGCTGCTGATGGGCGACCCGACGACCCAGGTGCGGTCGCCCGACGGGGTGCAGCGGCGGCGGATGCTTGCCCGACGGGTACGACTGCTGGTGGCCGCCTCGATCACGTACAACGTCATCGAGGCGGCGGTCGCGATCACCGCCGGAGCGGCGGCGTCATCCACGGCGCTGATCGGCTTCGGCCTGGACTCCGTGATCGAGGTGTCCTCCGCGGCTGCGGTGGCGTGGCAGTTCGCCGGACGCGACCCGGAGGCGCGGGAGAAGACGGCACTGCGGATCATCGCGGTGTCGTTCTTCGCCCTGGCCGCCTACATAACCGTCGAGTCGGCTCGGGCGCTGCTCGGCGGCAGGGAGGCCGAGCACTCCACCGTCGGACTGACCCTGGCCGCGCTGTCGCTGCTCATCATGCCGGTGCTGTCCCACGCCCAGCGTCGGGCCGGCCGTGAGCTGAATTCCCGGTCAGCGGTGGCCGACTCCAAGCAGACCCTGCTCTGCACGTACCTCTCGGCCGTGCTGCTGGTCGGGCTCGGACTCAACAGCCTCCTGGGATGGTCCTGGGCCGACCCGCTGGCCGCCCTGGTCATCGCGGCGGTCGCGGTCAAAGAGGGCCGCGAGGCGTGGCGCGGTGACGCCTGCTGCGCCGCGCCCCTCGGCCCGCCTCAACCGCCCACCGCCACGACCCTCGGTGACACCTGCGGGTGCCGACCCGGCTGCTCGTGCTGTACGCCAGAGAACGAGGCGCGACCGTAGGTTGCCTGCGGTCGAGGCCGCGACTACCGGTAGTTGTCGAACTGAAGGGCGACGCCGAAGTCCTCGCCCTTGAGCAGCGAGATGACCGCCTGGAGGTCGTCCCTCTTCTTGCCGGTGACGCGCAGCTGCTCGCCCTGAATCTGCGCCTGCACGCCCTTGGGACCCTCATCGCGGATCTTCTTGCTGATGGCCTTGGCCTTGTCCGCCTCGATGCCCTGGACGACCTTGCAGTCAATCTTGAAAATCTTGCCGGACGGGCGCGGCTCGCCAGCGTCCAGCGCCTTCAACGAGATGTTCCGCTTGACGAGCTTCTCCTTGAACACGTCCAGTGCGGCACGAACACGCTCCTCGGTCTCCGCCTGAAGGCCGATCGCCTCCTCGCCGGACCAGGAGATCTCCGCCCCGGTGCCGCGGAAGTCGAACCGAGTCGCGAGCTCCTTCACCGCCTGCCGGAGGGCGTTGTCGACCTCCTGGCGGTCAACCTTGCTCACAATGTCAAACGACGGGTTCGCTGCCATGTATCTGCTCCTGCTGTCCGGCGGTCTGGGCCTGCCGTCGGCCGCCGACCAGCGGCACGACCCCCTGACCGTACCCGGTTGCGTCGGCACCGGGGGGAGCCGCTATCCTTGCTTCCGCCGCCGCGTTGCGACGCGGTGGGGTGCCCTGGCGGGTTGCCCGAGCGGCCAATGGGAGCGGACTGTAAATCCGTCGCGAAAGCTTCAGAGGTTCGAATCCTCTACCCGCCACCAGGTGCAGACACGGCCCCTGACCAGCAGAGATGCTGATCGGGGGCCGTTGTCGTTGATCTAGCCGAGTCCGGCTGAGTCCAGCCGTTGACGACTGGTTGTGGGCAGATGGTGGGCAGGTCGATCTTGCCGCGGAGGGCTCCTCTGGGGCTGCGAACGCGGAGTTGCCGGCCCGGCGCGAACACGCCTGGAGTGACTGGCTGAGGGCTGCTTGTGGGCTTCGCTGACTGCGGGGCTAGGCCGGGGGCAAGCCAGTCCCGGGGTTGGACTGGCGCGGCAGTCGGAAGCCCTTGCCCTCGATGAGGTCGACCTGCCGGCTTCCGTGCCGCCTTGCCGCGGTCGTGCTGCGTCTGGATCCGTGAAGTTCGGGGCGGCGGTCCGGCGGCAGTCGGTGGCTCTCCGCCCCGGCGCCGGAGGCGGCCGGGGCGGCTTGCCGCCGGCCGGCTCACCGCCCGCGCCGCGCGGAGCGCGGCGCCTTGATCCAGAACAGAAGAAATCGGCAACAGCCGCGGACTAGACACTTGTCCCGTCACGGCTGATGCTTGACACTCGCGTCCCACCTGATGCTTGACATGATCACCGTTTGGCTTCTTCATCGCGTGTTGTTGCGGTAGCACTCGATCTGGGAGCCGGGATTGGCACTGGTGGAGATGTCGATCGTGGAACAGCGGTATCAGGCCGTGATGGCGGTCCTGGCTGGTGATCCGGTTGTGGACGTGGCCGAGAAGGTCGGGGTGTCGCGGCAGAGCGTGCATGGGTGGTTGCGCCGTTATGCCGACGAGGGCCTGGTCGGATTGCAGGACCGGTCTCATCGCCCGGACGGGTGTGCTCATCAGGCTTCGCCGGAGGTGGAGGCATTGGTGTGTGAGCTGCGCCGACACCACCCGAGATGGGGCTCGCGGCGGATCGCGTTCGAGTTGGGCCGTCATGGCTGTCCCGAGCCGGTGCCGTCGCGGATGACGGTCTATCGGATCTTGATTCGTCACGGTTTGATGACCCCGGCCAAGCGTCGTCGGGGCCGCAAGGACTACGTGCGCTGGGAACGTGATCGACCGATGGAGCTGTGGCAGATGGACATCGTCGGTGGGATCTTCCTGCCCCGACGGTTCGGAGGCCAAGGTCGTCACCGGGATTGATGACCATTCCCGGTATTGCGTGATCGCTTCGGTGGTGCGCCGCGCCACCGGCCGTGCGGTCTGCCTTGCGTTCGCCGAGGCGTTGCAGCGGTTCGGGGTGCCTGAGGAGGTGCTGACCGACAACGGCAAGCAATTCACCGCCCGGTTCGGCAACGGCGGTGAGGTGATGTTCGACCGGATCTGCCGGGAGAACGGCATCGTGCACCGGCTCACCCAGCCCGCGACACCAACCACCACGGGCAAGGTGGAACGTTTCCACCAGAGCCTGCGGCGCGAGCTGCTCGATGACGTGCCGGTCTGGCCGGACATCGACACCGCTCAAGCGGCGATCGAGGTGTTCCGGCACGAATACAACACCGACCGGCCGCATCAGTCCCTCGACATGGCGTTTCCCGCCAGCCGCTTCCGACCGGCCGAACCCGGCGTGGTGCCGGTCAAGTTGCCCGTCTCGGTGTCGACACCAGCCGAACCACCGGCCTGGCCAGAGCCGGTCATCGCCCCGCAACCGGTGCAGCGCTGGTCACCGTCAGCGGTGGAGTTCGACCGAGTCGTCCCACCGTCAGGCAATCTGCAGGTGGCCGGGAAACAGTTCTGGCTCGGCCCGGTCCGCTCCGGAGTCACGGTGACGTTCTGGGCCGACACCGACGTCATCCACCTGCTGATCGCCGGCGCCCGGATCAAGTCAGTGCGTTCGCACCTGTCGGTCGCTGACCTCGCTGCCCTGCTGCGTCAGGGCGGCCGCCCGGCCGGTCCGCCACCGCTGCCGCCGGCCGAGCAGGGTGAAGCGGTCGAGGTGGACCGGACCGTGAATCGGGCCGGCAGCGTGTCGCTAGGTCAGCACCTGGTCCTGGCCGCGGAAATCCTCGGCGGGCGCCGGGTCGGGATCCGCATCGACACAGCGACGCTGAGCTTCTTCGACCTCGACACCCGTCAGCTGCTGCGGACCCGACCAAACCCGCTGACCCCGGCTGACATCAGCCGGTTGCGGGGTGTCCGCCCAGCCGGCCCGCCACCACAACCAGCGACCGGACCGGTGCCCGTTCAGCGCCGGGCATCGAACTCCGGCGTGGTCATGGTCGTCGGGCAGAAAGTCGCTCTCGGCCGGACCCACGCCGGCAAGACCGTCACGATCGAGGTCACCGACACCGACCTGACTATCCACACCGACTCCGGACCCCGCACCGTCAGACGCACCAACGATCAACCCGTCCGTAGCATCAAAGCTCACCGGCCCCGCAAGGCCAGCAACAAAACCTAGACCAACCGTCAAGCAACACCTGGGACGGATCCGTCAAGCATCAGGTGGGACTAGACATATGGGGGCAATGCGCAGAAGAGGTGCCCCGCGCGGCTCGTCTTCGTCGTCGACCGCAGTCGCGGCCTGGGCTGGCTGCCAGCTGGACGCGTCTATCATCCGACCATCACGAGCTGACCAAGCGCGGAAACCCATCGTGTTGAAGTGTTCCGATAGGATGCCAGCTCGGCCAATCGGACGGCGTCAGTGGAGGAAGAGTGATCGAGCTACATACCGCTGAACATTTCGGCGCTGTAGATGCCGACGCAGACGAATTGCTGCGAGCGTGCTTTCAAGACCACGAGGCGTATACGCGGGCTCGTGAGTTTCGATCGTTTTTGATTTTGGGCCGTAAGGGTTCAGGAAAGACCGCTATCTACCGTCGATTCGTATTGGAAAGATCGCACGACGTATTCTCCTTCGGCCATTCATTCGAGGATTATCCGTGGCACCACCACGATCTCCAGGCCCAAATTGGCGTTCCGGAGGAGCGCAGGTTTATCCACAGCTGGAAGTATCTGATCCTGATGAGTCTCGCTAAGGTTGTACTCAATCAGGATCAGAGTCAGCCTTGGAGTCTTGAGGCAATGGACGATTTGGTTGCATTGCAGGAATTCGTCGTTGACTCCTATGGCTCACGAGATCCCGACCTGAGTCAACTTTTTAGTCCTGACAAAGAGCTACGTTTCAAGTCAACCTTCAAAGCGCCATTTCTGCAAGTTGTCGGCGAGCGCGTGCGAGTGCGTGAACTGCCCGCCCACGTTCAGGAAGTGAACCGCGCAATTCAGGATCGCTTGCTTTCAGGTCTCAATCCGGACAACTCATACTATGTTTGCTTCGACCAGTTGGACCTGGGGTTCTCGAAAACCGACCCTTTGTATGCACACCGCCTGATCGGCTTGGTTCTGGCGGCGCGCGAGCTCTTCTTGGCCGCAAAGGAGCTGGGGAAGAAGCTAAATGTGATTGTGTTTCTCAGGGACGACATTTACCAGGACCTTCAGTTTGAAGATAAGAACAAAGTCACGCAGAACTACACCTCAACGGTCCAGTGGGAAGATTTTGGTGCTGGCCTCACTCTCCAGCAACTGATGGAAAGCCGATTTTCCGCTGTCCTGTCTACCGAGGAGGAGAGGAAGATCGCATGGGCGGATGTCTTCGACGACCAAGAAATGCCAAACAGGCAGCCGAAGTATAAGCACATCTGCGACCGGACCTTCCTGCGACCGCGGGACATGATCCAGTTCTGCAACGAAATCCTGTACGCGTACAAGCTGCAGGGTGCCTCCGATGGAAATAAGTTCGACAACCCCTCTATTCACGGAGCGCGGGGGAGGTATTCCGACTATCTCTTGGCCGAGCTTGATGATGAGATTGCCAAACATGTGCCTAACTATAAGGATATTCTGGAGGTCTTGAAGTCGCTCGGGACCGAACGATTCTCCATGAATGACTTTGTCGTGAAGTGGGACGCTAAGTATTCAGAGCAAACCGGTGGGGGTGTCGATGCGCTTGAGCGGATGTTCGAGTTTTCGGTCGTCGGGTATTTGAAGCCGGGTGGCCGGTCAGGTGGATCAGAGTACGTGTGGCGGTACAGAGACCCGCGTGCTCGCTTTGACTCAACCGCAGAGGTTTTTCGGGTGCACCCGGGATTCAAGGAAGCTCTTGGTATCAGCCGCTAATCGTCTTTTCGTCCTTGTGTCCTGGCTTCTGACCGGGCCGCTCACTCCGCTCTTTCTGAGGCGAGTCGCGCGGCAGTTCGGCCGACTTGTTACATGCTGTGGCGGTGGCCCAGTACATTCTCTCGTGCTAGTTCCGGTCGCGGGTGGGGAGGCCCTGTGAGTGCGTCTCGTGAAGCTCTTTGCGCGCTCACTGTTTGAAGTATTAGCGGGCGGCAACGTGCATTTGGGTGACCTGGGGCCCGATTGGGAATTTGGATGTGCGGCGAGAATGTCCACAGACTCAGTCGGCCACCGGAGCTAGTTGGTAATTTCTGACGACGGTCACGACAGCCCCATTCGTTCGGTTAACCCTCTCTTGTTCGATCAGGGCTGTTCCAGCTTCCACAGCGAAGAGGGCTGCGAGGTCAGGGCTCGCAGGGATCCGGCGCTGTCGCGTCTCCGATTCGGATCCGCTGGAAGGCGCGCTTTCAATCGGGCGTGGGTTTGCATAAGTGCCGCGGCCGTGTTCGGTGGCCACCAAGCCTGCCTCACGCAGTACGGCCATGGCTTGACGAATCGTGCCGCGCGCTGCCCGGAATTCAGCGGTGAGCGCGCTCTCGGCCGGCAAGAGGGCTCCGGGCGAGATGACGCCGTTCTCGATGCGTTCTCTCAGCTCTTCGGCGATTGCGCGGTAGCGGGGTTGTCCGTAGTGCGGGGTGGGCACTTGCTCACCGTACCTGGCACTTGTCTTACCAAGTGCCAACCAAGTGACCCGTTTCGACGTCTAGACAACTCGTCCACTTGTAGATACGTTTCGTGGTGTGCGGCTGGAGTGACGGCTCGTATCAGGAGTGGTCTAGCGCTGGCCCTGGTCGCACCTGATGCGCGGCGTCCTGTCGGACCGGTTGCGGTAGCCGCGCGTACAAGTTGGCTCGGCGCTACCCGACCCGTCCGGCGTCGGACGGTGCGCCGTGCCTTCATCCGGACCGGTGGCCGGCCGCATTCCCCAATGGTTGGCCACCGGTCCCCGCCTACCTGTGGAGGTGCGATGTCCGGCTCTCGTCGTCGGCACCAATGGCTCTCGTCCTGGTGGTCCCGGCAACGCTCATCTGCCCGGGGTGCCAGCAGTAACGTCTTGTCGAGTCCCCGCGCGGCTTCTGCGATCTCCTCGCCGTGGTGGTCGACGGGCGCCACTCGTAAATTGCCTGCGCTTCGGCACGCCCCCTTGGTGACGCGTGCCCAGCTCTACCGAGGCAACGGCGGGCGGTGGCTGCGGTGAGTCGTACGAACATGCCAGCCGAAATCACGAACCACCCGGACTGGTGCGCCCCGGATCGCTGCGGCTACCTCGTGCCGCCGGTGATGTCGCACATGGCCCGTCGTCATCGCGGCTCGATCCAGCGGGTCGGCGAAAGTCGGGCTGGCGGGCTCGTCGTCACGTACCTCATCAGTGCTGAGGCTCTGGGTGGTGCCATGGTCGGTGTTCACGTGTCGTGCCGAGGCGGGAACGCTTGGGCTGAGTTGTCTTTGCCGCAGGCGGTCGAACTGGCCGAGCAACTTAGCGACCTCGTAACGCAGGCACTCGGGCTGGAAGGGGCCGACGATGAGTGAGGGCGTCCCTGTCACGCAGGGCCGGTCGCCGTCATCGATCGCGCCGGCCGTGTGCCCCGAGTGCTGTCGAGGCTGCGGACCGAACGACCCGAGGCACCGCGGGCTTCTCTCCACCATTGGACGGGAGCGGACCGGCTGGGTCACCGTCCAACTGGTCGTTGACCGCTTCGCCCGCCGGGACCTGGCCGTGAAGCTCGACGCGACCCGGTACGGCGCGACGCAGACCGTACTCCTGTCGTCCGCGCAGGTGGATCGGCTCATTGACGAGCTGGTATACGCCCAACTGGAGATGCTGACACCGGCAGATGGCGGCGAGCCGGACGGGGAGACGCGGTGAACGCCAACACCCGTCGGGGCTCAGCCGTTCCTCGTACTGCTGGCCTGCGCCCTGCGCCGCCACCGCGAGCAGCGGTAGCCGTACCGCCGGTTCCGGAGCGGCCCGCCGGCGGGACCACCTGGCAGACGTTGGAACGTCTAGGGGGTACGGTGACCGGTGTGCAAGGCCGGGACTGGCGCCCTCGCTACCTGCAACTCGCCGAAGAGTTGCGGGCGAAGATCGTGAGCGGCGAACTGGCGCCCGGCACTCTGATGCCCAGCGAAACCGAGTTGGCCGACACCTCGGGCCTGTCGCGCACGAGCGTCCGCAACGCCATCCGGCAGCTCCGCGAATGGGGCCTGGTCCGCGCGGAGCAGGGTCGCGGCACCTACGTGCGAGCACCCCGCCAACGGGTACGCCGTCGCAACACCGAGCGGTACCAGTGGGAGAAGGATCGCGTCCTGCTCGACGAGGGCGAGCGTTTGAAGACTGGCGCCACCGAGCACGACACCGGCCTGACCGTCGACGATCTGAAGTTCCACGCCGAGTATTCGCAGGTGGAGGCTGATGCGGAGATGGCGGCGGCTTTGCAGGTCGAGCCGGGTACTTCGCTGCTGCGCCGGGTCTACTGGACGTCGTCGCGGCACGAGAACGCGCCGCTGACCGTGTCGTACTCCTATCTGCCCTACGACCTGGTGGCCGCGAACCCGGACCTGCTCGACGCGGGCAAGGAACCGTGGCCGGGCGGCACGCAGCACCAGCTCTACACGCTGGGCATCGAGCTGGACCGGATCGACGACGAGATCCGGGCTCGCCCACCGTCGCCGGATGAGGCCGAGTTGCTGGACATCGACCCGGGCGTCTCCGTGCTCACCGTGCGGAAGACCTCGATCGACACCACAGGCCGAGTCGTCGAGGTCGCCGACGTGGTGATGCCGGGCGACCGCACCGAGCTTGTCTACTCCCACAAACTCCAGCGGTGGAAAACTTGACGCAGCTCGTCTCGGTCATCACCCCGGTCCACGCGCCCAGCATCGAGCACCTGCCTGGCGCCTATGAGTCGTTGGCCAAGCAGGAAATGCCTGACGGCTGGGACTGGGAATGGCTCGTCCAAGAGGATGGGCAGACCGGCGCCCTGGTCGACGCGCTGCCGGATGATCCCCGGATCAGTCTCGGCACCGGCCGGCCCGGTGGGCCTGGTGTTGCCCGTACCCTGGCGCTCTCTCGCGTCTCCGGGCAACTCATCAAGGTCCTGGACGCCGACGACCAGCTGACCCCCGGCGCACTCGTCCGGGACATCGCCGCGTTCGACGGGCACCCGCAGATCGGCTGGACCACCTCGCGGGTACTCGACCTGCTGCCCGACGGATCGACCGCCGGATGGGACAAGGACCCGGCCGGCGGGGTCATCGACCGCGGTTCGGTCCTGTCGTTCTGGAAGGCCAACGACTACCGGGCCTCGGTGCACCCGGCGACCCTGTGCCTGCGGCGGGATCTCGTCTTCGCGCTGGGCGGCTGGATGGCCCTGCCCGCCTCCGAGGACACCGGCCTCCTACTTGCCGCCAACGCGGTCACTGCGGGCTACTTCACCCGGGAGTACGGCTTGCTCTACCGCAAATGGCCCGGCCAAGTCACGAGCCAGGTCGCGCACCGTGATCCGGCCGAGTACCGGGCTCGGATGGGGATCATCGAGGCCCGAGCCAACGCTCTAGCCTCGATGATCCCGAACGGCTTCGGCGGCGGCGCTACGGCGTAGCCTCGTGCCCGGGCATCCCGTGGGTACGCCGCCGCTCCTTCATCTCCGCCTCGAAGATGTGCCGCCTGCCGCCGGCTAGCTTCTCCCGCGCGTCCCGCTCGATCTCCTGGAACGCGGCGTAGTAGCCGTCGTCGAACTCCTCCACGATCTGAAACGTCCACCGGCCAGGTAGCACGTTGCGCCCCAACAGCTCGCGCTCGACCCGGTCGGCCACCTCGTCGTGCCCAGCATCGCGGAGCAGCTTCACCACCCGGTCAAGGGTGAGATCCGCACCGCCGACGAGCTGATGCGCCGAGTAGAGGTGCCCTCGCACTCGATGGATCGTCTCCAGCGCCTTGCTCAACTCGCCGAGCGCTTCGACAGTCGTGTCGTCTACGCCCGCCGGACGTGAGTGCTTCTCATCCACGGATTGGCTGCCGTTGTTCATGGGATCACTGGTTCCCTGCCGTTCTTCGCTCTACACGCATCGGTTCGGTGAGTCAGTCGCTTCACAAGTCTCGACAGTCGCGCGCGCGTCGCACCATCAATTTCGGATAGGCCGCTAGCATCACGATGGCACTTCACTGATCACCAAACTGGCCGGGCGGTCGTCTTCCTTACCCCGCAGTAGGCGACCAGCGCCTCTCCGATCAATTGGAGATCATTGTTTATGCCAAGTAGAAGAAGCCTGGGCCGCAAAAGACGCGCTCCTGGCAGGCGGCGGAGTTCCCGAACGGCTGGAGTTGGCACGTTGATTGAGCTGGTAGCTCTGATCATCAGGCTGTTGACGCTGGTGGCAGTCGGGACCGATGCCAAGAGTGAGGGGGATGAGCCCTCCGTTTAGGAAGGCCCATCCCTTCTCGGGCGGAGCCTCCGCTTCTCGTCTTCACGGGCCGGGAGCGGGGGCTTCCTCCGTGCCGGGCCTCGACGGCCGGCAGCAGCGGGTGGGTTCAGAACGTTTCGCGTTGCGTTCAACGTTCAACGTTCAACGTTCAACGTTCAACGAACCTAACGTTCCAAACCTTACCTTCGGTGCGAACCTCAACTTACCCACCGGGTTTCCTAGCAACTTGCAACACGCCGAAATTGGTAGCTGTTATATCTACCGAGTATTCGAACCTAGTAGGCGGCGGATGCCGGCTACGAGCCGAATTGAACCATAGATCGTGAGTCTGACCAGCAAAACGATGGTGGCCGGCGCGGCGCTCCGGCTGTGCCTGGCCCTTGCCGCACTGGCTACCCGCAACACAGGTCGGCCTGAAGACATGGTCGGCGTCATCCCGAGAGCACCGCGCGTAGGACTCGGCTGTCAGTGCCCTCGCGGCCTTGGTGATCCCCGGGGGCGCTCAATTAGTAGCGGAGGCCGCCGTGCGGCGCAGTCGCACCGGTGAAACTTGTTGACTTGTCTGCCAAGTGCCGTCTACCTTGGATCTCAACTTGGCAGACAAGTTAACAAGTTGGAGGTTGAGCGATGGCTCTGCGTGGCGGCACGAGGTTCGCGGTGCGGTGTGAGGACGTGTTCCCGGCGGGGTGCGCGTTGGTGCCCGAGTCCCTAGGCGAGGTCGAGGACTACGACGAGAAGACCGGCCGGCGTAGCCCGGCGAAGGACAAGCTGACCGGCCAGCGGGTGTGGCAGGTCCGGGTCATGGACCTGGATCCGGAGCTGGGGAAGCGGTCGCGGGAGACGACGGTGAAGATCTCGGCGGACTACCAGCCGGTGCCGCCGACGGGTGGCCTGTTCGAGGCGGTGGAGTTCGACGGCATGACGGTCACGCCGTACGTGGGCAACAACGGTCGGATGGCGTATTCGCTGCGGGCGACCGGGATGCGTGCCCCGGCGGGCGTGGCGACGAAGGCGGCGCAGTAGCCGCATCTGGTGGGGGCGGGGCTGTCAGGTCTTGGCGGACGGCAGCCCCGCCCTCTGTCTCTTTCCCCTGCTCTGTCGAGAGAGGTAGTGACATGTCCAAGCGTATGCCTGCCGTCCTGCGGCGGCTCGTCCTGGCGGGTGAACGATGATGCGCCGGCCGCGTGGCGAGGTTGTGATGACCACCGCCGGGGACCTGATGGTGATCCGCCCGCGCCGGCTGGAGCTACCGGTCTGGCTGATCGCGCTCGGCCTGGTGCTGCGGTGGCTGTGGCGGGGCCTGTGGTGGTGCCTTCGCCACCCGATCGCCGTCGGCCTGGCCGTCGCCGGGGTGAGCCTCTACCGGGAGTTCGGCCGGACCGGCGTGATCGTGCCCGTGGTCCTGGCCGCTGCCGTGTCGGCGCTGTGGCGGTGGCGGCACGAGTCGTCGTGGTGGACCTGGTGCGCAGGTCCGGTCCTCGGCCGGTTTCGTCAGTTGTTCGTCTACCGGCGGGCCTGGCGCGAGGCGATGACGCTCTGCGGCCTGGCCAAGGTGTACGACCATCGCACGGTCCTGCCGGAGCTGCTGCGGGTCCGCTCGGATCAGGCGCTCGACGTGCTGACCATCCGCATGGTTCGCGGCCAGACACCGGAGGAGTTCCAGAAGGCGACGGCCAATCTGGCGTACGCCTTCGGCCGGCGGCACGCCCGGGTCTACTCCGAGCGTCCCGATGACCCGCCGATCCGGTCGGGCTACTGGGCGCTGGTCCTGGGCGCGGTGGACCGGCTGCGGTTCCGGGACCGGCCCTCGGTGGTCTATCTGGTGGTGGTACGCACTGACGCGCTACGCACCCTGGTCGACCCCTTCGACGTCCCATCGGTGCCCGACTTCACCGCTCTGCCCCTGGCACGACGGGAAGACCTGCGGCACTGGTGCCTGCACCTGCTCGCCACGCACGTACTGATCGGCGGCGCCACCCGCTCGGGGAAGGGTTCGGTGCTGTGGTCGTTGGTCCGGGTTCTGGCCGGTGGGATCTCCTCCGGGCTGGTCCGGCTCTGGGTGATTGACCCAAAGGGCGGCATGGAGTTCGCGATGGGTCGGCCGTTGTTCGCTCGGTTCGCCTGCAAGTCGTTCGAGGCCATGGCCGACCTGCTCGACGAGGCCGTGACGGTGATGCGGGAGCGGCAGACCCGGCTTGCCGGCGCGGTGCGGGTCCACACTCCGACCCTGGCTGACCCCTTGGTCGTGGTCGTCATCGACGAGATGGCGGCACTGACCGCGTACCTCCAAGATGTTGACCTTCGCAAGCGCATCGCCGGCTCGCTCGGGCTGCTGCTGTCGCAGGGTGCCGGCGTCGGCGTCCTCGTGGTGGCCGCATTGCAGGACCCCCGCAAAGAGGTGCTGCCGTTCCGGGACCTGTTCCCGACCCGAATCGCGCTCGGCCTGACCGAAGCCGCTCAAGTCGACCTCGTGTTGGGCGACGGCGCCCGCAACCGAGGTGCCCTCGCCGACCAGATGCCCCGCTGGGCCAAGGGCGTCGGCTACGTGATCCTCGACGGCACCCCGGAGCCCGCGCGGGTGCGCTTCTCCTACATCTCCGACGACCACATTCGGAATTTGGCCGCCGAGTACCCGGCACCGGCCGACGCGGCGGACATCCTCGCCCAGGTCGGCCGGGAAAACGCCACCGAACCGACCCGACCGACCCGACCGTCGCTGCCCCGGCAGCGTCGCGGGCCACTGCTGCCCGACTCGCTGCTGAACATCCTCGACCGGGACACCGACGGGGGTGAGCCGCGGTGACCGCACCGACCGACGGCCGAACCTTCTACCGGCTCCGCGCACCCGGCACCGATGGCGCCACCAGCACGGCGGTTTCCGTGCGCGTCGATTCCGACCGGCCTGATCCGTACCCGGTCTATCTCGCCGTCGGTGGCGGTCGGCGCCGCATGTACCTGACTCCCGACGAGGCGTGGGCGCTGTGGCGCTGCCTCTCCGAAGCGGTGGCGTCCCTCGGCGAGCCGCCCGACCACATCCGTACCCGCGTCGCCCCGGCCCGGAGGTAACCGATGTCCCTCAAGAGCTTCTTCCTCGGCACCCACCGCCTCAAGCCGCTGCACATCGAACTCAACGGTTCTCCGGACCGTCTCGCCGGTGCCCTGCACGGCCTGGCGCACATGGTCAACCGCCGCCGCGACCTGAACGGTCAGCGAATCTGCATCATCCTTTCCGTCCGCGACAACGGCAGCGGCCGATGATCCGCGAGCGCGCCGAGTCCGGAGTCCGGGTGCTGATCCTGCTCGTCGTCGGCACCATGGCCGGCGCCGCAGCCTTCACCCACGTCCACGACCTGACCGTCGCCCACGGCCAGCCCGACTGGATCGGCTGGGCCAACGCCGTAGCGGTCGAACTGATGGCCATTTACCTCGGCCTGGAGATCCGCGCCCGTCGCCGTGATGGTCGTCCCGTCGGCCTGGTCGGCGTCCTCCTGATCGCGTTCGCGTTGCTCTCCCTCGCCGCCCAAGTCGCCGAAGCCGAACCGTCCGTCTGGGGCTGGATCGTCGCGGCGGTGCCGTCGCTGGCCTTCCTCGCCCTGGTCAAGGTCGTCCTGTCCAGCGCACCCACCACCCCGCAGGCACCCGAGCCCAATCAGCCGCAGGGCGACTGGTACGACGAGCCGCAGCCGGTCGAACCCGCGCCGCCGGCTCCGGTGATGCCGCCGGCATCAGTCGCGGTGCTGCCTCCGGTCGGCGTCGTTCACCCCAACCGGCCCCAGGTCGTCGGGATCATCCGATGACGGCTCCGACCCTGCCCGGCCTCGAACCCGCCCCGACCCCGGTTGCTCCTCGCCCGGGGTCGCGGGCGGCCCGTATGGCGCTACCCCGCTCGATCGACGTGCTCAAGGACATCGCCATCGAGTACGGCGTCTGCGTTCGCCCGCTCGCCATGCGCCGGACCGACCTCGACACCGGCCTGACCGAGGTCATCGACCTACCCTGCGGCGCGACTCGTGAGGACAAGTGCCCGCCGTGCGCCAAGAAGAACCGCCGGCTGCGCCAAGCCCAGATCCGCGAGGGCTGGCACCGCGACGACGAGCCGCTACCCGGCCCGGAACCCGCCACCGAAGCGCAGAAGTCCCTGATCCTGTTCCGCGCACACCTGGAGTTCTCCCGCGACGAGGCCGTACGCGGTGCGCAGTGGGACCAGGTGACCGACCTCGACGAGGCCATCCGCGAGGTAGAGGAAGCCATCGCCGCTGAGGGCCTGCGCGGGCGCGTCGGACCACCCCACGCGACCGGCGACGAGGACCAGGACGACGAGCCTGGTCAGCGACGCAAGCGCTCCACGAAACGGCGCCAGGACGCCCCCGAGTTGCCTCGGCGCAAGGTTGAGCGGCGTACGGTCGGCAAGACCTACACCGCCCCGGACGGCTCCACCTACCAACCGTCGATGTGGCTGACCCTCACCCTCGACTCGTACGGCCCGGTCCGCCCCGACGGCACCCCCGTCAACCCCGCCCGCTACGACTACCGCCGGGCCGCCTGGGATGCCGTGCACTTCCCTCGGTTGCTCGACCGGTTCTGGCAGAACCTCCGACGGTGCGAGGGCTGGAACGTCCAGTACGCCGGCTGCGTTGAGCCGCAACGCCGACTCGCCCCGCACGCCCACTTCGCCATCCGGGGCACCATCCCTCGCGACGTGCTCCGCACCGTGGCGGCGGCGACCTATCACCAGGTGTGGTGGCCCTCGGTCGACGTCCAGCGCTACACCCTCGACCGGCTCCCGGTCTGGAACGAGCAGGCGGCGGCATGGGTCGACCCCGACTCTCGCGAGCCACTGACCACCTGGACGGAAGCCCTCGACGCCATCGACGACGACCCGGACGCCGAACCCGTCCACGTCGTGCGCTTCGGCACCCAGGTCGACGCCCGCGGCGTCATGCCCGGCACCGAGGACGCCGAACGGACCATCCGGTACGTCACGAAATACATCACCAAGCACACCGGCGACTGCCACAAGGCAACCACCGACCGGCAACGCAAACACCTCGACCGGCTCTGGCAGCAACTCCAGCTGACCCCCTGCACCGACCGGTGCGCCAACTGGCTGCTCTACGGCGTCCAGCCCAAGAAGGCACACGCCAAGCTCAAGCCCGGCCGCTGCAAGGGCAAGGTCCACCAGCGCGACACCCTCGGCATCGGTGGCCGGCGCATCCTCATCTCCCGCGACTGGTCCGGCAAGACCCTCGCTGACCACAAGCACGACGCGCGGGCCTGGGTCCGGGCACTGCTCGGTGTCACCACCGACGGCACCCAGCTCGTCGACGGCCAAGGCGACACCGCCGAACGGGTCCGGCACGCCTGGGAACTCGCCCGACCCGACGACCCGGACGTCGGCCCGATGACCCACCGGCTCATGCGGTCGATCAGCGAACGTGCCCGCTGGCGATCCGAACTTCTCGCCGCGAAGGACCGTGCCGCGCAGGAGTCCGCAGATCTTTCGGCAACTCAGCACAGCGCACAGCACAACGGGGAGGAAACGCAGTGAACGAGGAGTTGTTGACCGTGCCGGAAGTGCTCGCCGAGCTGCGCGTACCGCGCTCGACCTGGTTCTACTGGCGGCAGACCGGCAAGGGACCACGGGTGATCAAGCTCCCGAATGGGCAGCTGCGGGTCCGCCGGTCAGCGCTCGGTCGGTGGCTCGGCGACCTGGAGCAGGACGCCGCGTGAAGAGCTACGAGGTCCAGATCTGGGAGATCGTTAAGCGCGCCGACCGGAAGGCTCGGCCGTGGCGGGTTCGCTGGGCGGTGAGTGGCCAGCGCTTCGAGGACATGTTCCGTACCAAAGCCCTGGCGCACTCGTTCCGCGCCGAGCTGGTCCAGGCGGCCAACGCGGGGGAGCCGTTCGACCCGGCCACCGGCCGCCCGGTCTCCGAGGCCAGGACCAAGAACCCCACCACCTGGTACGCGCACAGCCGCGCGTACGTCGGAATGAAGTGGCCTCGGGCGGCGGCCAAGACCCGGCGCTCGATCGTCGAAGCTCTGACCTCGATCACGGTGACCCTGACCCGGCCGGCGAAGCGGGGTCGACCGACTGACGCCCTGCTCCGTGAGGCGCTGTACCTCTACGGCCTCAACCCACGCCGCTGGTCAGACGAGATCCCCGCCGACCACGCGGCGGCCCTGA
Source organism: Micromonospora sp. NPDC005215 (assembly GCF_040607915.1). NCBI lineage: Bacteria > Bacillati > Actinomycetota > Actinomycetes > Micromonosporales > Micromonosporaceae > Micromonospora > Micromonospora sp. NPDC005215. The sequence continues at coordinate 29,281 of NZ_JBEXHQ010000052.1, forward strand.
CCTGGCTAGAAACCGCATCCCTCCCGGTCGTCGAGCTGGACTCGCCCGCGATGGTCCGCCGGGTCCTCGACAGCCTGTGCGTACGCCTCGACGGCAAGGCCGCGGCTGCCTCCACCGTCCAGCGCAAACGGGCCACCTTCTACAACGTGCTCGGGTACGCCGTCGAGCTGGAGCTGCTCGACTCCAACCCGGTCGATCGGGTGCAGTGGACCGCCCCCGAGGTCGCCCAGTCCATCGACCGGCGGGTGGTGGCGAACCCGGCCCAGGTCGCCGCGCTGCTGGAGGCGGTGAAATCTCTCGGCAAACGCGCCGACAAGGTCACTGCGTTCTTCGGCTGTCTCTACTACGCGGGGATGCGTCCCTCGGAAGCCGCGGACCTACGGCGGGAGGACTGCGACCTTACCGGCCGGTGCGCCGACTGCGGGGCCGACTTCGACGACCTGGCGGCGGTCAAGCCATCCCGGTCCTGCGAGCACGAGAAGATCGAATATCGCTGGGGCCGCCTGGTGCTCGCCGGCACCTCGCCGCGTGCCGGTTCGCACTGGACCGATGACGGTGGCTCCCACGAGCGGCGGGGACTCAAGCACCGGGGGAGGGCTGAGACTCGTACGGTCCCGATCCCGCCCCGGCTCGTCGAGCTGCTGTGCGCGCACGTCGAGAATCACGGGGTCGGCCCGGACGGTCGATTCTTCCGCGGCCTGCACGGTGGGCCGCTCTCCGAATCGGTCTACGACCGGTGGTGGAAGCTTGCCCGCGAGAAGGCGCTGACCGAATCGCAGGTCGCCTCGCCGCTCGTCCGCCGGCCCTACGACCTGCGGCACGCGGCGGCCTCGCTCTGGCTTAATGCTGGCGTCCCGCCGACCGAGGTAGCCCGGCGTCTGGGCCATGGCGTCGCCGTCCTGCTCCGCGTCTACGCCAACTGCATCGACGGCGGCGACGACACCATGAACGACAAGATCGGCGACGCCCTCGGATAAGACCATCCCGCTACCGCTTACGTATGGTATCGAAGGGAAGCCCCTTTTATCCGCTAGCAGCATTGACCGGCACTGTCGTAACCTTGGTGGTCCTCCTGTCCTGCTCGGCGGTTGTGGGTGAATTCTGGTGTCTGGCCTGAGTGAAGGCTTCGAGCAATACCTTGTTCCAGATGCCGATTCGATCAAGATGGGCATCACCAAGGGCCTCGTTGTGCTCGATAGCAATGTCTTGCTTGAGTTATACCGCTTTGCCGCCCCCGCCAGGTCCGAGCTTTTCGAGGTGCTCGAAAAGATCGGTGAGCGGATATGGATACCTCACCAGGTTCGCCTTGAGTTTCACCGAAACCGGCTCAAGGTCATGTCGAGCCAGGAGGAGAGCTACCAGGAAGTCTTGAAGGCCATCGACGAGGTGCGCCAGTCGCAAACTGCCGTGGTTTCCAGGATCCGAGAGTTGGCCAATCGGGTGCTCCTGCCCAAGGAATCAAGCGACGAGCTGGTGCAGCTAGTTTCTCGGGGGTTGGACGACGCTGAGCGGGTGATGACTCAGTTGCGGGCCGCTCACGCTTCACCCGGTGGCTATGCTCAGGATCCTATCCTCCAACGGCTGCAGCGCCTATTCGATGGCCGAGTTGGTGAGCCGCTCGATGCGGGGGAATTGTCCGTAGCTCGTGAGGAGGCGTTGAGGCGTGTTGAAGCGCAGGAGCCGCCCGGCTACAAGGATGGCGGCAAGGATGACCCCACTGGTGATTATCTCGTCTGGTATGAAACGCTAAAAGAAGCTGCTATGCGAAATCAGCCTCTGCTATTCGTTACGAGAGACGCGAAAGAAGACTGGTTTCTCCGCTTAAAAGGCCAGACGATTTGCGGCCATCCAGCCCTGATTGCCGAAGCGCGGGACGTAGCGGGTGTGTCTGCGATGATAATGCAAACCCAATCGCTGCTGCATCATGCGCGGTCCTTTCTTGAGACTGACGTCAGCGAGGAGACCATCCGTCAGGCGGAGAGTGCCGCAGTGCAAGCTTCGCGGGATGCCGCGCGATCGTTCGTCGTCAAGGAATCACTGCTGGAGACGATGGCCGAAATTGCATCGCGGCAAGTGGAAGATCTGCGCTCGGAAAGCGAGCGCCTTCAGAGATCGATCGATCGATCGACGTATGATCTCGCAGCTGGGCGTGGGCAGGGGAGGGCAAGGGATGTCTTCGAGCGTCGCCTCAATGATCTGCGTTCGCAGGCGGAGGAGGTGGCGGTAGAGCTAGCTGACCTTCAGGCGGCAGTAGACATGTTGCGCTCTGGAGACCATTCAACGATTAGGGATTCCGCTCGTTTGAGCTGGCGCGGGCGGCCGTCTAGGACAAGGATGTTGTCCCTTGCGAGGTCCGCGATTCGTCAAGTGGAGATGCTTCAGGACTGGTCGCTGCGACCAATTAGTCCAGCCGCAACCGAGGCTGCCCAAGTGGAGGGTGGTGCCCTGCATGTCGGGTCTCGGGTTGCTCACGACGAGTACGGCGAGGCGCGAGTGGCGGATATCCTGAAATCGGATGAGGAGGATATCGAGGCGCGGGTAGAGCTGATCCTTCCCGACGGCACCACGATATGGGTCAAGTTCAGCGAGTTGCGCGTCGACGGGCTTCCTGGTCCTGAAGCCCCGGATTGAAGTTGCATATCCGGCAGGGCGGAGGGTGTGCGTGGAATCCTCGTGGGCGTGGGCGGATAGTGGGCGGTCGGCCGGGTGGTGCACATCAAGGGTCGTCAAACACCAGGTCGGACCGGCTGAGCCGGAGAAGATCGCGGACTCCCTGTAAATCCGTCGCGAAAGCTTCAGAGGTTCGAATCCTCTACCCGCCACCAGGTGCGCAAAGAGGCCCCTGACCAGCGCGAACGCCGGTCAGGGGCCTCTTTCGTGAGTCTCGCTCAGTCCCGCTCTAGCCCGCTCGATCTCGCTGGCTGTGTCGTATACGTGTCGCCGGAACCTGCACCCGTGGCGCTCAGAGCATCAACAGGTTCGTCAGGATGTTGCCGACGACGCCGAGGATGACACCGCCGACGAAGGTGAGGAGGGCGATCCGGTTGCTGCTCTTCTGTTGGCGGTCCGCTTGTTCGGCATGAGCGGCCTTCAGCTTCTCAACCTCATCCTTGAGGTGTTGCTCCGTGCGTTCGCTCAGCAGTAGTGAGATTTTCGTGGCTTGACTTTCGTTCAGGTCAGCCATTGCCTGCGCCGACTCAGCCCGTTCGACAAGTGTTCGCACCTCACCTTCGAATGCCTGGGCCTTATGGCTAATTTCACGCAGCTTGGAGATGGATTGGGTAAGAGTATTCGAAACGTCGGATAGTTCCTGTTCGAGTGATTGGCCGTGTGCTGGAAGGGATCTTTCAACCTTGGCTAGGACCTCTTCGGCGACGGCCTCGAACTTGGCCGCTGCCTGAATACGCTGGATCCGTGCTGCAACGGCCTCCCCGGTTAGAGCCGTCAGCGCGCCAGCAACCAGGCTGATGATCAGAAGTACGTCTTCTAGGTCGAGCGGGTCCTTGCCCCCTCGGATGACTGTTCCGAAACCGACGAGTAGGCCGGCCACGACTAGGAGCAGGGTGAACGCATTTCCGGGAGGTCGCCACTGACGCCAACTCCTGCTCGGTTCCGTCTCACCCATAGGAAGCACGATAAATGTTGGAATCCAGCCTTTGGATGCGAGGCGCAAGCGGACTACGTGCTTGCCGCACCTAGGTTGCTGCTGGGCAGCTCCCGTCCGGCACGATCTCTGGGCTCACCCAGCGCTGCCTCGATGCGTTGACGCGCGGCATCCTCTTGGCCGTAGACGCACTTCGCGTAGACCCGCATCAGGACGTGCACGCTGTGCCCGGCCCACTCGGCGACCTGGGTAGCCGGCACTCCGGCGTTGAGCCAGAGCGACACGGCGGCGTGCCGCAGGTCGTACGGCCGGCGAGCCAGCGGGGAGCGCTGCTGTGCGGACGTGAGCACCTTTCCCCGCGCGTCGCGCCAAGCCTTCCCGTAGGTGTTTTTCGGGATCGGCTGCCCGGCGGTTGGTACGTACCGACCACCGGGGCCGCGCCGGGTGACGAACAGCTTCCCGTTTGATCCGGGCGGGTACTCCTTGACGTGGTGGTCGAGCAGTCGCACGAGCGGCGGCGGCACCGGCACGTCCCGCGTGGCGGCCTTCGCTCGGTGCTTCAACCCTCGTTCCTCGGCCGTGTCGTCCCCGTCGCCCCAGCCCTGGCCCCGGCCCCGGCCCACGGCCACCGTCGAGCCGGTCAGGCGCAGTACGCCCCACCCGTCAGGCTCGGCGGGCCGCTCGTACTCGTCTTTGCGCAGGTGGAGCACCTCTTCGGGGCGCAGAGCGGCGTAGTACATGCATCCGAAGAACGCTTCCAACTCGGGCACGGTCCGGCCCACCTCGGCGAGCAGCGCTCGCGCCTGATCCGGGTTGACCACCGCTCCCCGGTCGATCTCATCGGCCGTCTTCGGGGCGGTCCAGCTCACCAGGGTCATCGGGTGCGTGTCGAGTAGCCGCAGCTCAACGGCGTACTTGAGTGCCCCAGAGAAGACGGCCCGCTTACGGGCGATCGTGCTTGCCGAGGCGGGTGCACCATCCATCCGCAGGGCGAGCGTGTCGAGCGCCTTCCGCACCAATGCAGCGTCGGCGAGCGCTGTCAGCATTGGGACGAGCATGGCCACCGTGGTAGCCACCGCCGAACAGGTCACCGGCCATCCGGTCACCGTCCACCGTCAACCGCCTAAGCCCGAACCGCCGAACCTGATCGCCGACGTCAGCCGCGCTCGCACTGTTCTTAATTGGACCCCTGCAAGGTCCAAGCTGAGTGAAATCCTTGCGGACGCTTGGGAGGCCTGGCCGCGAGGCTAGTCCCTGCCGCCCGCTGTAACTGACGGGGACATCGCGGCGGGGCGTCGACGCAGCAACCTGGCAGGAGGGTGCGTGGGTTTGGGTAGATCGCGGGCTGACCTGGCCAAGTGGGTCCGTCCACTTGGTGGCCGGTTCCGGCAATGATCATTGTGGCTGCCGCTACTCATCCTGCCGGTGGTTCGGGAATCTCGGATACCTGGCGCGCAGTCCTGGGAGGGGGTGAAGCGTCGTGGCTGCCGTCAGTCGGCTGAGTACGATCGGGAATCAGCGGTGCCGAACGGGAGAAATCGAGATCCAGGGCAGGATCCACGTTCGCGCCGATTTGCCGTCCCGCTATGTCGTGGAGGCACTTGATTGCGACGGCTAGCAGATATCGGTGTTCGGGCGTGAAGAGGTGGTTGAAGGCGTCTGCGCGATAGTTGGAGTCCCCGGCGAGCGCATCAAAGCAGGCCAGCTCAGCCGTTTGCGGTAGTTGTCTAGCAACGGCAGGGTTCGCCCGCAGTTTCTGTACTAGGTCGATGTAACGGTCGAGCCAGGAAGGCGGGTCAGCAACAAGGTCTCGAAGACTGGGGCCTGTGATTTCTTGCCGTTGTGCGCCACTACCGACATACGCAGCGTGAAGCCTCTCCACGAAGGTCCGTACAACGTCATCGGCCCGTCCCAGAAGAGACAAGATGCGGTCGCTGTCAGGTTCGCCAAGCGTAACGGCGCGCTCAACGCGCTCACGCATATCTTCGATGCGAACGGTGTCGAGGCTGCCAGCGTCTTGAAGCGCCGCAACTATCAGAGTTAAGAGCGCATGCCCCGCCAAGACAGTCGCCGTAGGTTGTGGAAGCGTACCGCCAACATCGGATGCCGTTCTAAGCGCCTGGAGCGCGTTCAAGCATCGATACGAGGAGGAGAGTAGTGCTTCGTACCGAAGGAATCCTACTAGGTTGCCCGGTACTTGCGCCAAGCCCTTGAGTTGGGTATCGGCCCGCGCCTCGATGGAGGCGCATCCCGGGCCGTCAACATGCGCAAAGCGTGCCGGAAGCCAGGCATGAGCCGTCTCGCGGGACGCGATTGTAGCGACGTCGATAATCTGAACGCCAAGCTGTGTGGCAACGAGTCGGCCCCGCTGCGTAATAGTTTGACGAACTAGAACCGCCCGATCGGCATTGACGAAACGTTGAAGGCCGGAAAGCCACAGTAGTCGATCCGGCTCGCCAGACTGCCCCCTGCCACTCTTGCTCTCCAAAATCGACCGCGCGAGGCGAAGCCTGTTGTCAATATCGAGGGCTAGAATATCGAGGTCTGTCAGGATGGCCCGGCCGGGATCGGCTGCCACGCGGATTGGAACCCTGAGCCGCGTCAGCGCCCCCTCTGCGAATTCAAGACGAGCAACTCGACGTTCCAACTCCGCGCCAGGGTTTGCCGCAACTATCGCCGATGCCTTAGCGCTACCTGCGGCATGTGATTCTGTGTTGCGTCGGCTCTTTCGGCTATCCATCAGAAGTCCCGCCTTGCTGCAGCGTCACGCAGTGCCGCAATCATTCGGCGACCATGCTCATCGTCTAGAGACACCTCGCTAGCTAATTGTGCACGCTCACGCTCAAGGTGCGTGTAGGAGCGCTGGTCACCTAGGGCCACCCTCTCCACAGTATCCGAATAGTGTCCAGCACCGCGCGAGTCGATGATGGCGAGCGCAGCTTCGGCAACGTCTGCTTGCAGGAGTCGCATTCTGGAGTTGTGACCCGTGCCGACAACTTGTATGGTGCCTGCTGTTTCGAGCATGGGGTAATCTTCGGCTACCCGTATATGATTTCCGGCTTCGCCGTCACGGATAAGTACGTGCAAGAAGGCACCAGGGCTCCGCAACGGCCAACTAGCAAAGGTGGAAGCGTATATCATGCTTCCTACGAGCTGCCGGACGTGACCAGAAGGATCACCAGCGGCGATCCCGAACGGGTCTCTGCCTAGATGTGGCGAGAACAGGAACCTTTTCTCGTCGCCATTATTCGTCTGCACGACAGAACGCTCAACCAAGCCGATAGAGACGGCAAAGTCAATCCATCGTTGCTCAGTGCTGGTCACGTGCGGTTCGGGAATGCCGGGGGCCGCGCTTACCTCTTCGAGAAGTGCTCCAACCTCGGTACGGACTCGTGCGTCCTCGGTCTTGAGAGCCGCCAGCGCGATCTTCTCATCGCCCGCGAAAATGTTCGGGTTGAAAACAGCCACGCGCCCATCTTCGCTCGCTACGTGCCTGACAAGGTTGATGGAGATCAGGTGGCGAAGAGCTTCTTCGGCTGCCTCATCACTCTGAGATGATGCCGCTTGTAGGGCGGCTTCTCTTTCTAATGGCTGTACAGAGGTGGCGCGCAAGATAGTCAGTGCGGCTCGCTGCACCTCCGTTGCCATGACAATATCTAGCATTTGGCCAGAGGCATCGACCAGCTCAGCGCCGGGTGGAATGAAGGCAGAGATGCTAAGGAGATGACCGTCGTTATCGCGCTCTACCTCAACCCACCCTAGCTGTTCTAGCGTAGGAAGGATCTCTCGGCGCAGCTGTCGGGGGCCGATCTTAGCCTCGATGCCGATGGCCTCAATCCGCTCTGCCGATGACACTTGCGAATTTCGTAGCCGCCACGCCATTTCGTAGACTTGTCCGGCAAACTGAAGTGATTCGAGTGCGGCATGAGCGGGGGACACCGAATATCCGGATAGGTGTCGTGACATGCCGAGTAGAAGCTGCGAATCGTGGAGCACTGGCTACTCCTTAACGAGTGCGGTTCCGTCAGGCCTGCCTACATTAGGAGAAGCCTTCAAATTTGGCAATGCCTTGCCTCCAGCCGGAATGCCAGTTCGATCGAATACTCGTCTGTATGCCTTCGAATCCTTAGAAAGCGGACGCGGGCCTTCTATAGCATCTCGCGCGGTGGTAGGTAGCAGTTGCCGGTCTCGTTCATGTGTCGCTTTTTCCGGCGGAGTACGTCATCGAGCCGCAGTCGTTCATCGAGTATGCAGTAAAGATCCTCGCCCGTCATGGTGATGAAAGGAGTGGCAGATGCAAACTCCTGCTTCGCGTCGCTCGTGAACTCGTTAACGCTGATGTATAGACCTAGAGCGTTCTTCCCTTTGCGCCGTATCTTCGAGGCAAAGATATCGAGCTGATCTCGTCCTATTGGCCCCTTCCACCATTTAGCCTCCAGGATGTAGTCATCGGTGTCGAATGAGAAGGCTCCGTCGATCTGCTCTCGCTCAAGCGAGTAGGAGGCGCGTGGCTCAAGGTCAAACAAGTTGAAGAGGTGGTTCAAGAAAACCTCAAACTGTATTCCGCGTTTGTGAGGGTCAGTAGCGGATGCCATTGACACGAACTCGTTCTTTAGTGTCTCCAGAGATTTCGAGAAAGTCCGGACACGTTCCCCTTGCCGTGCAGCGGCTTCACGCTCGGCGGCCCGACGCTCCCATTCATCGATCTTGGAGCGGTGCACCTTCGTCCAAGTTCTTAGGTGAGCTACGGCAGCCTTAGCGGCGGCCAACTTTTCATCGCGGTCGCGCTGGATTTCGAGATTGGGGAAGGATTCCATCTGCGCCAGGTTCAGCATGATGGATATGGTGAGTTCCTGGTAACGCGTTTCATTCGCCATCAAGGCGTCAACAAGGCGTCCAGCTGTCTCACGCTTAGTGTCGTTATCGAAATCGAGATCCGCAAGCAGCTCTGGAGCCCCGCGAACCAAGCCGCGGACTAGTCGTCCGAAGGCTGGCTTGTTCCAAACGACGACTGCAAGCGCGTCGGCTAGAGCGTTGTAGGCGTTCGGGTTGATCCGCTTGGCTGCTGATCGACGTTCCGACACATACCCTCCCGCAATGCCCGTTTCGCCTACTTGGTACGGCTTTATGCGAATCATCTGGGCGTTGCCCGGTGTAACAGCAGGCGGTGATGGTACAGCCGCTCCTTGTTGGACAGCGTGCTCAACGCGCGGGTGGGTGCTGGGCGCACCCGGTCTTACGGGGCAGTGCAGGCACATCGTGGCTGGTGTGGGGCAGGCCTGATGCGGTTGTGTCGTATGCGTGTCACCGACACCGGGCGAAAGGCCGCTGTCCCTGGTCAAGGACGTCGGGCGTGGCGGTCAGCGCTTCCAAGCCGGCGTGGAGCTGCATCCCACGGCGACAAAGGCGGTTGTCGTCATAGCCCGCTGCCAGGGGATCGCCTGGCGACAATCTGACACGCCGGCAGCCCTAGCGGCAGTCCTACGGTAGGAAGACAGGTTGTGGAGCTGCCGGCGGAGAACCTATCCCCATCCCCTTCCGCTGCTGTGTCGGTGCCTGCCGTCTCGGCGGCTAGCAGCCCTGTACCAGCGCTCAAGCTGTGGGAGATCCGCCGGTCGATCGGCCTGTCTATCGGTGCTGCCTTGTTGATGGTTGTCGGCCTGATCGCCTGTGCGCTTTGGTACGGGGGTTTTCCTAGCCTCGCCAAGGACAGCACCGTCACAACTCGCACACTCTTCGACCTACTGAAGCTAGTTTTCGCGGTCGTCGCGGGCATCGGTGGAGTCGCAGCCTTGGTCGTCGCGTACCGGCGTCAACGGGTTGCCGAGCACGGAAACAAGCTTGCCGAGTTTGCCCACGAACTGGCCCACGCCGCCGATGCACGCGCCGAGGTAACCAAGGCGCTTGCCGAGGCCGCAGACGAACGGGCCAAGATCGAGGCCGACCGCAACGGGATGCGGCTGTTCAACGAACGGTTTGCCAAGGCGTCCGAGCAACTCGGCTCTGAGAAGGCGGCGGTACGCCTTGCCGGGGTCTATGCCATGGCTGGCCTCGCCGACGACTGGATGGAGGGCCGGCAAACCTGCATTGACGTGCTCTGCGCGTACCTCCGCATGCCGTACGACGCTCCCCGGGAATGGGCTGGCGACGGGTTGACGTCCGAGGAGGATGGAAGGTCGGAGAAGATTGATCAAAGGGCACGAAGCGCTCGGGAGGAGCGGGAGGTGCGGCACTCGGCCTTCCGGCTCATCGGTAGGCACCTTCGACTTCAGGCGGACGACGCCAACTCCTGGCGCGGCTATGACTACGACTTCACCGGCGCCGTCCTCGACGGTGGCGACTTCTCAGGGGCGACGTTCGACGGCGGAATGGTGTCGTTCAGGGAAGCGATGTTTACCGGCGGGACGGTGTCTTTTACCGGGGCGACGTTTAGCGGCGGGAGGGTGTCGTTCAGGGGAGCGATGTTCATCGGCGGGACGGTGTCTTTTACCGGGGCGACGTTCAGTGGCGGGAGGGTGTCCTTCGGCGGTGCGACGTTCAGCGATGGAACGGTGACCTTCGGTGAGGCGACGTTCAGCGGCGGGAGGGTGTCCTTCGGTGAGGCGATGTTCAGCGGCGCGTCGGTGTTCTTCGGCGGAGCGAGGTACGGCCTAGTAAAGATTAGCGGCGGAACGTTGACCTTCGGTGAGGCGATGTTCAGCGGCGGGTCGGTGTCCTTTGCCGGGATGACATTGAGCGGCGGAACGGTGACCTTCAGCAGGGCGACGTTCAGCGGGGGGAGGGTGTCCTTCGGCATGGCGACCTTCGGCGGCGGGGACGCGTCTTTCGCTGGGGCGAGTTTAAGCGGCGGAACCGTGACCTTCGCCGAGGCGACGTTCAGCGGCGGGAGGGTGTTCTTCGGCGGTGCGACGTTCAGCGGCGCGTCGGTGTTCTTCAACAGGGCGATCTTCGTGGGCGGGAAGGTGGACTTCGAGCGGGCCAGATTCGGAGTTCCGCCAGAGTTCGATCCGGGGGTAAGCGGGAGGCCTCCGGCTGGCGTGCTCTTTCCTATCGGTTGACCTGGGTCGCGCCTGTGTCGCTGCCGCCTCGCTCAGCGGTGAACTAGCAGTTCAGAACCTCGGCGCTGGCGCCCTGTAAATCCGTCGCGAAAGCTTCAGAGGTTCGAATCCTCTACCCGCCACCAGGCAACGGCAAGGCCTCTGAACTGCGGAAACGTAGTTCGGGGGCCTTCGTCGTCTCCTGCACTGGTTGACCGCTGCTGTCGCTCATCCTCCGGCCGATCGGGCACGTAGCGGGGCACGTCCTAGAGCTGCGGTACGGCCCAGACGGGAGCTGGTTGGTGACGCGAGACGAACTTCTGAGCGCGCTTGTTGATGACGTACCAGTGCATCGCGCGTGCCGGCAGGCGTTGCTCCAGGGCGCCGAGTTCGTCGTCTGGGACGACGGGATACGGGCCCCGGGGCTGTTCAGCCTAGTGGGGCTGTCCTCCTCGTCCGATGCATCGGGGTATCGGGGTGATCAAGAATGAGTCTCATGACTGTTCGTTCGTTGGCCGGCCGGCCGGTGCTGCAGTCGTCCCGTGTTGGGCTCGCCGTCGCAGGGTTGATCGCCGCCGGCGGCGTACTGTCCGGGATCCTGCTGCTCCTGGCTCCTGCCGGAAACCTTGGCCACGGCTTCGCGCCGGGTGAGCCGGTGACCGTGCAGCTGCACCCTTCGTCGCCGCAGATGGTGTGGGCGAAGGATGGGCCGGACGGTGTTCCAGGTGTGCAGTGTGAGCAGGCGACGCGGGATGGGTTTGCCCCAATGGCCCAGGAATCCTCACTGTTCGACGTGTATGAACTCACCGTCGGCGGCGAGCGATGGCGAGGGGTCCTGACGCTTCTCGGCAGGCCTGCGTACACGTACCAGCTCGTCTGTCAGGCCTCCGGCGCGTCCACCTCGACGCTGTCCATCGGTGAGGCCCCTTGGTCCTACGATCTCCGCCACAGCAGCCTCTTCCGCGGGGCGACCTTCGGTATTCCGCTTTCGGACACCGCCATTGCTTTGGTGATGTTGGTCTTGGGCGCCATCGTCGGCTTGCTCATCGCGGTCTCGGTTGCCCGTCGTCGGCGGAGGCTCGACCTGCCAAAACCGGCCGAATGACACTGCTTGATCCCAAAGCGGGCACACAAGGCTGTCGCGCTGTGGCCCGGTGGGCTTGTTGACGGGTAATAGCGGATCTCCCCGTCGGGCAGTCGCCAGACCGTCCAGCCTCTGCGGACGGGGAACCATCCAGGTGTGCCAAGGCATCCGTTCGTCAATCCCCACCGTGTCGCGTCAACTACCCAGCGGATTCGGGTCTGAGATCGTGCTCGTCCGGGGCCAGGTGGGGTCAGGCGGCAATTGTCTTGGCCGGCAAGGCAGCAGCCACCGCGGGCCTGGCGTTGTTATCGGTATGAGGGATCGGTACACCCATGGACGCTGACCTCGAACGGGAGTTCAGCGATTTCATCGCGGCCCGCTCGCACGCACTGTTCCGGACCGCGCTCGCCCTGACTGGGCACCGTCAGCAGGCCGAGGATCTACTCCAGACGGTACTGACCAAGGGCGCCCGACACTGGGGGCGGATCCGCACCGGAAACCCCGAGGCGTACCTGCGCACCGCGCTGTACCGCCAGCAGACGAGTTGGTGGCGCAGCCTCCGGCGGGGGCGCGAGGTGAGCGCTGAACAGTTGCCGGAGGTCGCGACGACGGCCGACGCCACCGCCACCGTCGATCTCAACCTGGCGCTCAGACAGGCGTTGGCGCAGCTCGCGCCCAAACACCGGGCGGTGCTTGTGCTGCGCTACTTCGAAGACCGGCCGGACAGCGAGATCGCGGAGATTCTGGGCTGCACCCAATCCACGGTACGCAGCCAGGCCGCACGGGCTCTCGCCCGGCTGCGCGAACTCTGTCCCAGGCTCGACATCCTCGCAACGAAGGAGGCGGCAGACCGATGAACCCGCACCTCACCGGAGCGCTCCGGACCGCATTCGAGGAACTGGCCGAGACCGCGCCCGCGCCGGTCGGGCTGGCCCAGGCCGTACTGGTCAGCGCCCGCCGGCAACGGGTCACCCGGCTGGCCGTCGGCGGTGGCTTCGCCGCGGCGATCTGCGCCGCGCTGATCGGCGTGGTCGCCGTCATCGCCCCGATCAGCGGTACGACCGGCGACCAGTTCGCCGATAACGGGCTGAGGCCACTCGTGGTGACCGCGTACAGCGGCATCCGCGATCCGAAAATCGATGATCCGAGCCCGAACTTCCAGTACTCGCTCCTCCTGAACGCGAAGACCGGCCGGTACGACCGGGTGCCGTACCGGTATGCCATGCCGTCCCCGGACGGCAGCCAGGTGCTGGTCGCGACGGGTGACAACAGTCTGCGCTATCCAACCCGGGCGGGCGTACTGGACCGGGCCAGCGGGAACGTACGGTGGATCGCCGACTTCGGCAGCACCAGCGACGCCCGCTTCCCCGGCTATTCGAGCGACGGGCGCTGGTCGCCGGACGGGCAGCGCATCCTCTTCACCCACATGCCGCGCACGGGTAAGCCCGGCTTCGTGCTGGTGGATTCGGAGACGCTCACGACAACGTTCGTCCCACTGCCCGACCTGGCCGCACAGAACGACCAGGCCACCGGCCTGATCTGGACGCCAGACAGTGACGGGCTCGCGCTGACGCTCTCCAAGTCTGTCGATGAGCCCACGCTGACCGGGATCCGCTTCTATGACCTGGCTGGCAGAGTGGTGCGTACCGTTCCCGCCAGCGGCGGGCCGCTGGACGACGTCAGCTTCTCCCCGGATGGCGGTCAACTGGCGCTAGCCCCGTACTCCGATGGGGTGCGGCAGACCTCCGTCACGGTGGTCGATCCGGTCACCGGGGCGGTCCAGCACAGCTTCAAGGTGCCCCTTTCCGGCGGCCTGATCGGCTGGACGGACGACCAGCACCTGCTGATCCGCGTCTTCCACGACGCGGGCGGGATACCGGCATCGGACCAGCCCGCCCCGGTCCTCGGACCAGGTGATGACGAGTACGACCGCCTGCTCGTGGTCGACCTGACCGGTCGGGTGACCCACTCGATGCACCTACCGGCCGAGTACGCCGACCACCTCTTCATCGGCTCCTCCGCCGGCCTGCCGAGCAGCGCCGCGAAGATCACCTTCTAAGCCGTGCTGGACCTCGCCATCGTCAACGAAGTCGGCCAGACCAGCTGACACCGGTACGGGGCGGGTCACCGCCGCGCGGCCCGCCCCGTACCGCCCATCTGCAACACGTACCCCCTTGGCCCATCCCCCTGGAGCCGCCTTCTATGCGCCCTCGCGTGATCATGGTGTTCGCTGTCGCGGCGATTGTTCTCGGCGGGGTCCTGCTGGTCCCTGCCGCGTACGCCAGACTCGCCACCACCCCCGATCCGACCGACTCCGCATCCGCCACCCCCACCACCCCGCCGCCCGCGCTGACCCCGCCACCGCCGCCGACCCTGGCCGCCGCACCGATATCGGTGCCGGTGGACGGCTTCGTCGCGTGGGCACTGCTGGACCGCGAGAGCGGGCAGACCGCAGGCTCGGCCAACAGTGCCAAGTCGACAAACTCCACCGAATCGATGATCAAGGTTTGGATCGTCGCGGACTTCCTGCGCCGAACGGCGGAGGCGAACAAAACGCCCTCGGACGAACGCCTGGAACAGGCCAGCCGAGCGATCCGCTACAGCTCCAACGACTCGGCCGAAGCGCTCTACAACGCTGGCGGCCGCACAACGGTGATCAGACGGATGATCAGCCTTTGCCGGTTGACCAAAACGAGGCTGGGCACCATACCTGGCTACGCGGGCTGGTGGAGCTTCACCGAGATGACCGCCCAAGACGTGGTACGAATGGGCGAGTGTGTCAAGAGCGGCAAGGCCGCAGGTCCCACATGGACTGATTGGTTGCTCAAGGAGATGCGCAACGTCTGGGGCACCACCGACAAGAAAGATCAGCAGCAGACGAGAGAGGGCGGCCGGTGGGGCATCATCGACGGCTTACCGATGGAAATGCTCGAGAAGGATCCGGTCAGCATCAAGAACGGCTGGACCTCGCTCGGCTATGACGGCAACTGGCACGTCAACTGTCTGGCCATCACCAACAACTGGATACTCGCTGTGCAGGTGCGCTACCCGGACCAGCGGGGTCTCGACTACGGCGCACGCGTCTGTGCGAGCGTCGCCGCCCAACTGGTGACCCCGCGACCGGGTGCCGCGCTGAACGTGCCCCGACCCCTGACCGGAGGCTGACCAGACGGGGTGGCGCCGGCTTTGCGGGTCTCCGTGGGTTGTTCCTCGGGCCTGTGGTGGGCCGGGTGGGTCAGGTCCAGACCGGCAGTCGTCGCAGCCGGGCCAGCACCCGGGCAAGCAGGTGGTGTCCTGGGGGTAGGCGCAGGCTGACCTGGCGGGCGTGGCGGATCAGCCGGGCTGGCACGCTCAGCAGCCGGTGGCGCAGGGTGGCAAGGTGGGCTCGGCGGCGTCCGTCGCCGTTGTCGAGGCCGGCGAGTGGCCGGCCGCGCGGGGTCGCCGGCAGTGGGTCGAATGAGGGCCAAGGGCGCCTGTTCGAATGGCCTGAATTGTCGTTTTGGTCTACTGACCACGGGGTCGCTGCGAAACTCAACGCGTGCCAGCTCCGTCGGAGCGCCGGCGCCGGTCGTCGTCCCAACCCGGTAGGTGGAGTTCTTGTCCGACAACGAGATCCGTCCCTTCCGGCTCGACACGCCGGAGGAAGCGATCGCGGACCTGCGTCGCCGGATCGCGGCTACCCGCTGGCCGACCCGGGAGTTGGCAACCGATCGCTCCCAGGGTGTGCAGTTGGCGACGGTTCAGGAGTTGGCCCGCTACTGGACGACGGATTACGACTGGCGCGCGTTCGAGACGAAGCTGAATGCCCTGCCGCAGTACACCACCCACATCGACGGCGTCGAGATCCACTTCATTCACGTGCGGTCGCAGCACGAGGACGCCCTGCCGCTGATCATGACGCATGGCTGGCCGGGTTCGGTAGTGGAACTGCTCGGGGTCATCGGCCCGCTCACCGATCCGACCGCGCACGGCGGACGGGCGGAGGACGCCTTCCATCTTGTCCTGCCGTCGCTGCCGGGTTACGGCTTCTCGGGCGAGCCGGCCGAGCTGGGCTGGGAGAACGGCCGCATCGCACGGGCGTGGGCGGAGCTGATGAATCGCCTCGGCTATACGCGCTACGTCGCCCAGGGGGGCGATGTGGGCGCCGCCGTCACGGACGCCATGGGCCGCCAGGCACCTGCGGGGCTGCTCGGCATCCACGTCAACCTGCTGTCCGGTGCGACCGGAATCAAGGACCAACTGCCGGCGGAGTCGGCGCAGGAACGTGCGGCGCACGACGCGCTCAACCTGTTCACGAAGGATGGGTTCGGCTACTTCCTGGAGCAGTCCACCCGGCCGCAGACGATCGGCTACTCCCTGCTGGACTCACCCATCGGTCTGGCGGCCTGGATGTTCGACCACGACACCGACAGCTACTACAAGATCGCCCGGGCGCTCGTCGACGGCGAGCCCGTGGGCGGCCTCACCCGGGACACGATCGTCGACAACGTCACGCTGTACTGGTTCACCGGCACCGGCGCCTCGTCCTCCCGGTGGTACTGGGAACTCGGACGGATCCTGGCGGCGGCCGCCGCGGCCGGCCAGGCCCCTCCGCCGGTCTCGGTTCCGGTCAGCTTCACCACGTTCCCTGACGAGATCTGGCCTGCCCCGCGCAGTTGGGTGGAGACGGTCTACCCGGACCTCGCGTACTTCAATGAGGCCGACCGCGGCGGCCACTTCGCCGCCTGGGAGGAGCCGGAGGCATTCTCCGCCGAGCTGCGGGCCGCGTTCCGGCCGCTGCGCACGTCCTGAACCCGCGCCAGAGTGGATCAGCGTCAGGGCGATCGGGGCGCCGGATGCGGTCACCAGATAGATGACAGTGACCTGTTGCGGCGAGGTAGCGGCGAGTAGTGTGCGTACCCGGGACGGAGGGCGCACAGTCAATTCAACTGTTACGTCTAGTAGGTGCGCTTTCCCCTGCTAGGTCGTTTCTTGGGCATACCAACGTGGGTTGATCAGCAGATGGTCTGGCCGGACGATGTGCCTGGCCGGCCGAGCGGGTCAGCTCGCGGTTCGGTTGGCCCGATCGCGGGTGGGGAACTTTCCTGGCGGACGTCGCTGTGGCACCATCGTGGAATCTCCATCCCCGCACAGCTCCCCTGCCGACAGGAGTTCCACATGTCTGGTCGAAAGTTTGGCCGGCTGCGCATGGCGTCGATCGTCCTCGCCGCGCTGGCCGTTGGTCTCCTAGGCGCCCAATTCGGCGGCGGCTTCCAGTCCACGAGCATCGAGTGGGGCGCCCCCGCGAGTGGAACGCAGTCAGTCGTCGCTCGGTGACTCCGGCGCGGCGGCGACGTGACCGATGACAGGGCGGTGCGGTGTCACCTAAGGCTGTCCGACGTCGTACGACCGAGCACGCCTGGCTGATCACGGCGCCCCTCGCCGGGATCGCCCTGGTGGGGTCGCTGATCCTCGCGCTGACGGTGCCGATCCGCCTCGCGGACTGGCCGACTGCTGTGGTGTTGCTGGTGGTGATGGCTGCTGCCGGGATACCAACGCTCAGTTTTGTCGTCCGCCGCCAAGCGGTGGTGGTGACCCTCAGCGAGATTCCACTCGTGCTCGCCCTGTTCTGGCTGTCGCCGCTGCTCATGGTCGTCGTCGCTACGGCGGCCGAGATCTTCACCCAGATACACCGCGGCTACGCGCCGCCGAAGTTCTGGTTCAACGTCGCCCGCGCGGCGGCCGGGTTCTCCGTCGCCGGGCTGGTGTTGGCCGCCATGCCCCCGCACGAGGGGGTGGGACCGGCCACCTGGAGCGCGGTCTTCGCCGCTGTCGCCGCCAACGCGCTGATCAGCCTGGTCGCCGTGGTCGGCGTGATCACTCTCCTGCAGGGTTGGCAGGGCACCCGGGAGACGACGAGTACGGCCGTCCAGGTCCTGCTGACCACGGCACTGAACGTCGCGGTCGGGATGATCATCCTGATCGCTCTGGCGACCACTCTCTGGTCGAGTCTGCTTCTGCTGGCCCTGGCGGTGGCCGGCGTCCTGCTCTACCGCTCATACTCGCAGTTCATTCGGCAGCACCGCACGCTGGGCGACCTGTACGAGCTGACCCGGGCGATGAGCGAGGCGGGTCAGGACGGCAACCTGACGGACGCGCTGCTCGGCCGGGTCCGTTCCCTCATGCAGGCCGAGTACGCCACGTTGTGGCTCCCGGCGCAGGGCCGGCACCCCGAGGTCCTGCTGACCTCCCGCCTGGACGACCGGGGTCTGCTCGACGTCGCCCCGACGCCGCCGGTGTTTCGGGAGAAGACTCGTGAGTCGGGCCGGGCGGTCGCTCTCGGCCGGGCCTTCGGCGGTGACCCGATGCTGCGGTCCGCGCTCGCCGACTCCAAGGTCAAGGACGTCATCGCGGTGCCGCTGCGCTCGGGGCAGGCGGTGATCGGCACGCTGGAGGTGGTCAACCGGCTCAGCGACGTGGGCCACTTCGCTCCGGCAGACATCCCCATCTTCGAGACCGTGGCGGCGCATGCGGCCGTCGCCCTGGAGAATTCGCGGCTGGTCGACAGGCTCCGGCACGACGCGTACCACGACGCGCTGACCCGGCTGCCCAACCGCCGGCGGATCACCGGCGCGCTCGCGGAGTCCTTCAAGATCGCTGCCCCCGGCGAGGTGGTGGCACTGCTGCTCTTCGACGTGGACGGGCTGCGCCAGGTCAACGAGTCGCTCGGGCACGCGGCCGGGGACAAGGTCCTCGCCGAGGTTGCCAGCCGGTTGCGGGCCAGCGCACCGTCGTCGGCTCTGGTTGGCCGGGCCGGTGGGGACGAGTTCCTGGTGACACTGCGGTTGGAGAGCGCGGAGGCGGCACTCGAGCTGGCCGCCCAGCTACGCGACCAGATCCGTGACGAGATGGTCTTCGACGCGCTCACCCTCGACGTGAACACTGCCGTCGGGGTGGCGGTGCACCCCGATCACGGCAGCGACGCGGCGACCCTGCTGCTCAGGGTCGACCTGGCCGCCACGGCAGCCAAGTCGGTGCCGGGCAGCGTGCAGCTGTTCAACCCCGCACTGGAGTCCCGATCGTTGCGCCGGCTGGGTCTGGCGGGCGATCTGCGCCATGCACTGGACCAGGGCGAGCTGGAGGTCTACTTCCAGCCGAAGGTGACGCTGCGGGATCGGCGTCTGGTTGGTGTCGAGTGCCTGGCCCGGTGGGAGGACCCGACCCACGGCACTGTCGCTCCCGAGGACTTCGTGGCGGTGGCCGAGCACACCGGCCAGTTGAGCCGGCTCACCGAGGTGGTGCTCCGCGAGGGGCTGCGCCGGAGCCGGGACTGGGCACTGGCCGACCAGCCGCTGCCGATCGCTGTCAACATCGCGGCCCGTACGCTCACCGACCAGCACTTCCCGGACCGGATCCAGGAGTTGCTGACCGAGTACGGGGTGCCGGCGCAGCGGCTGACCCTGGAGATCACCGAGGCGGGGGTGCTGGATGGCACCGACCGGCCCATCCCGACCCTGCAGCGGCTGCGTGATCTGGGTGTCCGGCTGTCGGTGGACGACTTCGGCACGGGCGACTCGTCTCTGGCGCACCTGCGCCGGCTGCCGGTGCACGAGGTGAAGGTGGACCGCTCGTTCGTGCAGGGCATGGCGACCGACCCGGGGGACCTGGCCATCGTCAACGCCGTGGTGACCCTCTCCCAGCAGTTCGGGCTGGCGGTGGTCGCCGAGGGCGTGGAGAGTGAGCTGACCCTGGAGCTTCTCCAGGACATCGGCTGTGAGATCGGGCAGGGCTTCCTGTTCAGCCGGCCGCTGCCGTACGAGCGGCTGGCCGCCTGGTTCGGCGCCCAGGTCGAGCCGGAATCGATCTCCAGCGGGGAGCTGCCGCGCCTTCGCGTCGTGCCCTGACCAGGCCGTAGACGATCACCAGGGATCCGATTTCACCTGTCGAGCCGGGCCGTGTACTCTTACTTCTGCGCGCCCCCAGGGGAGATCGCGCAGGCCCCCTTAGCTCAGTCGGCAGAGCGTCTCCATGGTAAGGAGAAGGTCTACGGTTCGATTCCGTAAGGGGGCTCGAGGGTTCAGCTGGACCCATCGCAGCGGTGTAGCTCAGATGGTAGAGCAAGCGGCTCATAATCGCTGTGTCGCCGGTTCAAGTCCGGCCACCGCTACTCTCGTCTTCCGGGCTCGTTGCCGGTGGTCGTAAGAAAATGGGCGCTTCCGGCGCCCACTTTGCATGTCCGCGCTGTCAGCGTCTAGGCTGGCGCGTCGTAGTTGTTTCCGTTAGCGAGGAAGGCACTCCGCCGTGGCGAAGGCTACCGATGTCCGGCCGAAGATCACTTTGGCGTGTGTGGAGTGCAAGGAGCGCAACTACATCACGCGCAAGAATCGGCGCAACGACCCCGACCGCATCGAGCTGAAGAAGTTCTGCCCGCGCGACGGTCGGCACACGGTCCACCGCGAGACCCGCTGACCCGGGGCCGGCCTCGTGCCGGCCGGTGTCCAAGCTTTCCAATCGCCGATCTGACCGGTGTGGTGCGGCTCCGCCGCAGCCTGCCGACCAGGTCGGCGATTGTGCGTCCCGTGTAGGTTCGCGGCATGTCCCTGGACCCTTCCTTCGTCGGCCGGACCTATCCGCCGACCGCCCCCTACCAGGTGGGCCGAGAAAAGATCCGCGAGTTCGCCACCGCGATCGGCGCCACCGACCCGGCTCACCACGACCCGGAGGCCGCGCAGGCGCTCGGCCACCCCGACGTGGTGGCTCCGCCGACCTTCCCGGTGCTCGTCACGATGGCCGCGAGCCGCCAGATCGTCGAGGACCCGGCCCTGGGTATGGACTACAGCCGCGTGGTGCATGGTGACCAGCGGTTCGCGTACACCCGAGCGGTGGTCGCCGGCGACGAGCTGGTCTGCGTCAACACCATCGAGGACGTCAGCACCAGGGGCGGGCACGGCTTCCTGACCACGCGCACCGACGTGCGCACCGTGGCCGGGGAACCGGTCGTCGCCGTCTGGTCGAAGATCGTCGTACGCGGGGAGGCCTGAGATGGAGTTGTCAGCCAAGACGTTCCAGGTGACCCGCGGGGACCTGGTCCGCTACGCCGGCGCGTCGGGTGACTTCAACCCGATCCACTGGAGCGACCGGTTCGCCACCGACGTGGGTCTGCCCGGGGTGATCGCCCACGGCATGTTCACCATGGCGCTGGTCGGCCGGGCGATCACCGAGTGGGCCGGGTCGCCGGACGCGGTGGTCGAGTACGGCGTGCGCTTCACCCGGCCGGTGGTGGTCCCGGACGATGACCGGGGCACCGAGATCGAGGTCACCGCGCGGGTCCGTGAGGTGACCGGGGACGGGCTCACCCGACTCGACGTGACAGCGACCTGCGGGGGCGAGAAGGTGCTCTCGCAGGCCCGCGCGACCATCCGGACGACGCGCTGAAGCTGGCCCGCCACGCGAGGCGGAGAGACCGGTTGGGAAAGTCGGGCGGCTACCCGTACACTGGTCCGCCGTGGGGCAAGTGACCTCTGCTCGGTCGTCTGTGACCGCGTGGGGCGAGTGTTGCCGCACAGGGGTGTAGCTCAATTGGCAGAGCAGCGGTCTCCAAAACCGCAGGCTGCAGGTTCAAGTCCTGTCACCCCTGCGCCTCAGGCCTGACCGTTCCCGTGGGTCGCGCCGCCAGCTTGGCGGCGTCCGGCCCGTGGTGGTGGCATCGGCGGGGTGGTCCGAGGCAATCGGGCCCTCCGGATGATCCACCGGCCGCGGCCCGTCGCGGGACGGTTGGGTCCGGCCGGCGTGACCAGCGCCGCGTACGCCGCTCGGCGTGCGACCCGAGATTCCGCGACGGAGGGCGAAGTGGCCGACAACAAGCGGCGCGGCGAGGACGCCGGCGACGATCGTCTGGACGACGAGGTCGTCGACGACGTAGCCGACGATGACGCCTCCAGCGCGGACGAGCCGGTTTCCCGGGGAGGCACCGCCACGCGGTCCCGTGCCCGGGCAGAGTCGGCGGACAGCCGGCCGACCACGCGGTCGGAAACGGGTCGGGTGGGCGTGTTCGGCCGCATCGCCCGGTTCTTCCGCGAGGTTGTAGCCGAACTGCGTAAGGTCATCTGGCCGACCCGCAAGGAGTTGCTGACCTACACCGCTGTGGTGGTGACGTTCGTCGCGGTGATGCTGACGATCGTCAGCGTGCTGGACTTCGGCTTCGCCAAGGTCGTGCTGTTTGTCTTCGGCAACTCGGACTGACCGGCTGCCTCCAGCCGATAGTGACGGAAGTGAGCGAGCGTGCCTGAGTACGACGAGACCGCCGGACCCGTGGACGAGCAGTCCACTGTCGCGACGGCGGCTGGTGACGAGTCGGTTGAGGCCGCCAGCGAGCCGGAGTTCCCCATGACCGAGCCCGCGCCGGACGAGGAGTTCGACCCGGTCGCGGAGTTGAGGCAGAAGCTGCGCTACGCGCCGGGTGACTGGTACGTCGTGCACTCGTACGCCGGCTACGAGAACAAGGTCAAGACCAACCTCGAGACCCGGATCACGAGCCTCGACATGGAGGACTTCATCTACCAGGTCGAGGTGCCGACCCGGGAAGAGATCGAGGTCAAGAACGGTAAGCGTTCTCAGATCCAGGCCAAGGTCTTCCCGGGCTACATCCTGGTTCGGATGGAGCTGACCGCCGAGTCCTACTCGTGCGTGCGGAACACCCCGGGCGTGACCGGCTTCGTCGGCGCGACCGACCGGGCCGACCGGCCCGCCCCGCTCTCCCTCGACGAGGTGCTGAAGTGGCTGGCGCCGGCCATCGAGACCGAGCAGAAGAAGTCGAAGCCGGAGATCAAGGTCCTCGACTTCGAGGTGGGCGACTCGGTCACCGTCACCGACGGCGCGTTCGCGTCGCTGCCGGCCACGATCAGCGAGATCAACGCCGACCAGCAGAAGCTCAAGGTGCTGGTGTCGATCTTCGGTCGCGAGACGCCGGTGGAGCTCAACTTCAACCAGGTCGCCAAGATCTGATTGGTCGTCGGCGGCGGGTTCGACCCGCCGCCGACGTCGGCGTACGCCCTCCCGCTCGACCTCGGCGGACGAGTGGGCTGCGGCCTGCGCTACTCTTGAATGTCGCCGCTGTCGCACCGCGCTGACCGTGCGCGCTCCGAGGGCGGCGACAGCCGCATTTTCCCAGCTCCAAGCCCCAGGAAGTGACATGCCTCCGAAGAAGAAGCTCGTCAAGACGTTCACGCTTCAGCTGCCGGCGGGCCAGGCCACGCCGGCGCCGCCGGTCGGCCCCGCGCTCGGCCAGCACGGCGTGAACATCATGGAGTTCTGCAAGTCCTACAACTCGCAGACCGAGTCCCAGCGGGGCGACATCGTTCCCGCCGAGATCAGCGTGTACGAGGACCGGTCCTTCACGTTCGTGCTGAAGACCCCGCCCGCCGCCCGGCTGCTGATCAAGGCTGCCGGTGTGCAGAAGGGTTCGGGCGTTCCGCAGGCCGAGAAGGTCGGCTCGGTCAGCCGCGCCCAGCTGCGTGAGATCGCCGAGAAGAAGATGGCCGACCTCAACGCCAACGACCTGGCCCAGGCCGAGAAGATCATCGCCGGCACCGCCCGGTCGATGGGCATCACCGTCAACGACTGACGTCGGCCCAGGCCGTCGACCCGACAGTGGGAGGGCCCGCGCCGAGCGGCCCGCCAGAGACCACAGGAGTGATCAGCAATGCAGCGCAGCAAGAGCTACCGCAAGGCCGCCGACGTCATCGACCGGGACAAGCTCTACACCCCCGCCGAGGCCGTGAAGCTGGCCAAGGAGACCACCAACGTCAAGTTCGACGCCACGGTCGAGGTCGCCATGCGCCTCGGCGTCGACCCCCGCAAGGCGGACCAGATGGTCCGCGGCGTGGTCAACCTGCCGCACGGCACCGGTAAGACCGCCCGCGTGATCGTGTTCGCCAGCGGCGCGAAGGCCGAAGAGGCCGCTGCCGCGGGTGCCGACGAGGTGGGCACCGACGAGCTGGTCGCCCGGATCCAGGGTGGTTGGCTCGACTTCGACGCGGCGATCGCCACGCCGGACCAGATGGCCAAGATCGGCCGGATCGCGCGGATCCTGGGCCCGCGCGGTCTCATGCCGAACCCGAAGACCGGCACGGTGACCATGGACGTCACCAAGGCGGTTCAGGACATCAAGGGCGGCAAGATCACCTTCCGGGTGGACAAGCACTCCAACCTGCACCTGATCATCGGTAAGGCCTCCTTCACGGAGAGCCAGCTGGTGGACAACTACGCGGCGGTGCTCGACGAGGTGCTGCGTGCCAAGCCGTCCGCGGCCAAGGGCAAGTACCTCCGTAAGGTCATCCTCACCACCACGATGGGCCCGGGCGTTCCGGTCGACCCCAACTTGGTGAAGAACCTCACGGGAGACGCCGCCGACGCCTGAGTCGGCAATCTGCTCCACCGGGGCGCCGCCACGACTGTGGCGGTGGGCTCCCCCGCTCCGCTTGGGCCCACCGTCACCGTGCCGCGCCGGGCGCCGCCGAGATCATCTCATCCGGCACCGCCAGCAGGTCCACCCCTT
>NZ_JBEXHQ010000053.1:0-52404 GCF_040607915.1 Micromonospora sp. NPDC005215
AGCACCGGGGTGATGTCGTTGATCGAGTTCGTGCCGGCCTCGGTGGTGCCCATCTCCTTGGCCATGTCATCGACGTTGATGTTCTTACCCTGCACGCTCAGGGCGTTACGGGTCGCGGCGGGGCCGCAGTAGTAGAAGTTCGGCTGCGCCTCGTAGCGCACACCCAACTCCCGCTCACCATGACCCTTGCGGTCGGACTGGGTCTGCGAGGTCGGCTTCGCCTCCGACGCGGCGTACGCGGCGGTGACGGGTCCGGCGATGGCACCACCGGTGAACGCGAGCCCAGCAGCGGTCAGAGCGGTCTTACGGATCAGATCGGTACGCATGATGGCGTGCTCCTCTGCATCGGGGGAAACGCACACAGCACTCAACAAGGGGGGTGCGTGGCCATGCGGGGAAGTTCGAGGGGATCAGCCCGGCGGCCCTGCGGGGTCCTGCTCGGGGTGTCCCGGAGGGTGGTGCAACGGTCCGGGGCAGCGAATCATTCCGCCAGCGTTTCTTCCGAACCGGGCCGGCCGGTGATGTAACCGCGGCGACCCGGCGGGTGTTCCCAGGGGGCCGACGGCCACGGGGTGGTGACCGCGGTGACCTGGGGGTTGCCGCACGCCACGACCCGAGGTCGCGGCGGCATGCCAGGTATAACGACCCCGCCCCACCCACGATTCCGCGACCGGGGTAACCCCGACCACGGGACACGGGATGCGAAACCGGACACCCACCCCACCCGAAACCCGTGAACCGGACAGCACGCCCAGCAACCCACACCGAACACGATCCAAGATCTGAGCAACATCAGGGATAGTGCTGCCTCAGATCGCAGCGAGGCAGCACTTTCCCTGATGTTGCGCGGATCTTGGGACCGGGGTGGCGATACCGGACGCCGCCACCGGCACACCCCGGCTGACACAACCCCCACGATCGCGCTCGATCCAGGAACCAGGTCCCTCACCGTGCGGACGAGACCACTACAACCAGGATCGAACACGATCATGCAGGGAGGCTGCCTGTCGCCGCGACCGGCGACGAGTGCCCAGCGGCGACGAGTGCCCAGCGGCGACGAGTGCCCAGCGGCGACGAGTGCCCAGCGGCGACGAGTGCCCAGCGGTGCGGGCGTGCGGGTGTGCGGGTGTGCGGGTGTGCGGGTGTGCGGATGTGCGAGTGCCCAGCGGTGCGGTGTGCGGGGCGTACAGGTGCTCAGTCGCGCGGGTGGGGCAGCCCGAACGCGTCGGGCTGCCCCACCTGGATGCGGGGACGGGATCAGAACCCGAGGACGCCCCGCCCGCCGACCACCGGCAGCCGCAGTTCGCTGTCGTTCGGCGCTACCCGCAGCTCGGTGCCGCCCAACGGCAGGAGGGTGTACTCCTGGTCGCTGGAGAACACGACCACGCCGATCCGGTGCCCGGCCGGGAAGATGTAGTCCTTCGGCTCCAGGGTCCACCGGTAGTCGGCCAACGTGCCCTGCCGCACCGGCGACGTGCGGGCGGCGCTCTTGCGGTTCTGCGGGTCCATCCAGCCCCGGGTCACCACTGTCGGCGCGGCGGTCGACCCGGTCGGGCCGTAGTCGACCAGGTACGCGGTGAGGTTGGCGTCCGGCTTGTTGTCGATCGCCATCCGCAGCCGCATCTCCGGGCGTCCGGAGATGCGGACGTTCTGGGTCAGCGCGGGGGAGCGGTAGGCGAGCCGGTTCGCGCTCGCCGTGTCGGGGTTGGCGACCAGGGTGTCCGGGTGGATGGTCCGGCCCTCGTCGACGAAGCTCTGCTCGATTTTCGCCTTCGGCGGCTTGCCCGTGGTGAGCGCGCCCGGGGCGGTGGCGTCGGTGGCGGCGAACCGCAGGCCGACCGCGCGTGCGGCCGGGTCGGGCCAGTTGGCGTACGTGGTGTAGGCGCGGTCCTCGCGCTGGAGCACCGCGGTCGGCTCGTCCATGATGCCGTTGCGCACGTTCCACAGCCAGAAGTCGAACCAGCGGTTCTCGGTCTGCTTGTAGGTCCACGTCTGGCCGCTCGGCAGGGTCACCGACGCGCTGTTGCCCGGGCCACCGTGCCCGCCCTGGTGCAGCCAGATCTTGCGCGGTACGTCGCGCTTGGCGAGCTGGTCCCACCAGCCGGCGAAGTGCTCGGTCTTCACGTTCCAGTCGTTGAGGCCGTGCACCACGAAGACGCTGGCCTTGACGTTGCCGGCGTCGAGGTAGTCGCGGTCCCGCCAGAACGCCGAGTAGTCGCCGGTGACCCGGTCCTGCTCCGCGGTGATCGTCGCCAGCTCGTCGGCGCAGGGTCCCTCGGCCCGGGCCTGCCCGGCGGTGTACTGGGCCAGGATGTCGAGGTCCTCACCCTGGTACGTACCGGGCGCGACGACCAGACCGTTGGCCCGGTAGTAGTCGTACCAGCTGCTGATCGCGGAGACCGGCACGATGGTCTTGAGTCCCTTGACCCCGGTGGTGGCCACCTGGTTGGGCAGCGTCCCGTTGTAGGAGACGCCGGTCATGCCGACCGCCCCGGTGGTCCAGCCGGCGGTGATCGGGGCGCCGTTCGCGTCGTACCCCTTCGCCCGGCCGTTGAGCCAGTCGATGACCGCCTTGGTGCCGAGCGTCTCGGCCTGGTCGCCGCTGGTGGGGCAGCCGTCCGAGTCGCCGGTGCCGACGCTCTGACCGAGCACCACCGCGTACCCGCGGGGCACGTAGTAGTCGTCCAGCGAGCCGGGCAGGTTGGCCTTGGCCTGGGCCCGCTGGACGCCGGCGTCGAGCGCCCGCCGCCCGGAGTGGTCGGTCAGACCGTTCTGCGGCAGGTCGTCGACAAGCACGCTCGGGTACGGCACGTCACCCCAGGTGCCCTTGCGGTACGGGCTGTGCTCGAAGATGACAGGCACCTTGAAGCCCTGCGTGGCGGTCTCCCGGGGGCGGGAGATGTCGATCGCCACCCGGTCGAGCCGACCGTCGTGATCGGTGTCGACCGGGGTCTGGACGAACACCCGCTCCTCGATCGCGTCGGCGAGCGAGAACACCGGTTGGGTCATGCCGTCGCTGACCACGATGCCGGTGGGCGTGGTGGTCGTGGGCGGGGCCGCAGTCGCGGTGGGGGCTGCGGTCAGGACCAGGGCGCCGGACACACCGACGCTCAGTAGGGCCAGATGGCGGGGTCGACGCATGCGCGTCTCCCTTCGGTTGGGCTGGTCGCCGGGTGTCGGCAGGGGCCTATCTCGAAGATCCATTCGTGGCCATGCTAGGTCCGGGCTCGGGTCCCGTCGATCCCTTCGGAGCCAGATGTGCCATCTATCCACGATGTGCCTATCTGGAAGAGGTGGGCGGCAATCGAAACGTCATCGAACCGCGGCCCGCTGTGACACGCTGCGGAAATCCGGGCCTCACCAGCGGAAAAACCTGTCGTCGAACACCTCCGAAGATCACGTACTCGTGCATATGATCTTGCGGGAAGTCGCCCGAAGAGGCGCTTTCGTCCACATAAGACGAGGAGCAGCATGCTCAGGACAACACGGTGGCTGTTGGCCGTCGCCGTCACGGCCACGACGCTGACCGCCCTACCGGGCGGCACTGCCACAGCGGGACCCAGCGGCATCGGCCTGACCGGCCCACCCGCAACCTCGATCGACGGCAGGACGCACACCGTCACCCTGCTGACCGGGGACGTGGTGACCGTACGCAGCACCGGTTCCGGATGCCCGCACGCCACCGTCCGGCCGGCCGACGAGAACGCGGTGCTCCGCCAGACCTGTGGCCCCGACGGCCACCTGCACGTCATCCCCGCCCGCGTCGCGTCCCAGATCGGCTCGGTCCTCGACCCCGACCTCTTCGACGTCACCACGCTGATCGCCGACGGGTACGACGACGAGAACTCCGCGGAGCTGCCGCTCATCGTGCAACCCGCCACCGCGTCCGCCCGGGTCGCCGCGCTCGGTGACGTACTGCCGCTGCCCAGCATCGGCGCGGTGGCCGGCCGCGTACCCAAGAAGAGCCCGGCCACCGCGAAGCTGGCGACCAACTCGCTGCTCGCCGGCGCGAAGAAGGTCTGGCTCGACCGCAAGGTGCGCGCGACCGCGCTGACCGGCGGTGGACAGCGGCGGGACCTCGACCGCAACCTGGGACAGATCGCCGCACCCGAGGCCTGGAAATCCGGCTACACCGGCACCGGCGTCCGGGTCGCGGTGCTCGACACCGGCGCCGACTTCACCCACCCGGACCTGGTCGGCCGGGTCGCCGACCGGTCCGACTTCACCGCCGAGGGCGGTGACGCCGTCGACCACAACGGCCACGGTACGCACGTCGCGTCGACCATCGCGGGCACCGGCGCGGCCGCGCACGGCCAGCGTCGCGGCGTGGCGCCGGACGCCAAGCTGGTCATCGGCAAGGTCCTCGACGACCACGGCTCGGGCGAGGACTCCGGGATCATCGCGGGCATGGAGTGGGCCGCCTCCCGGGCCGACGTCATCAACATGAGCCTCGGCGGCAGCGACCCCGACGACGGCAACGACCCGCTGTCGCTGGCCGTCGACGGTCTGAGCAGGCAGACCGGCGTGCTGTTCGTCATCGCCGCCGGCAACAGTGGCGGAGCCATCTCCTCGCCCGGCTCCGCCGCCAGCGCGCTGACCGTCGGCGCGGTCGACCGGAACGACAAGCTCGCCGACTTCTCCAGCCGCGGGCCGCTGGTCACCAGCAACGTGGCCAAGCCGGAGCTGGTCGCGCCCGGCGTCGACATCGTCGCCGCGCGGGCCGCCGGCACCAACCTGCAGGACCCGATCGACGAGCACTACGAGGCGATCAGCGGCACCTCGATGGCCAGCCCGCACGTCGCGGGCGCCGCCGCGCTGCTCGCCCAGCGGCACCCGGACTGGACTGGCGCGCAGCTCAAGGCCGCGCTCGTCGGCGCCGCCGACCCGCTGACCGGCGTCGACGCGTACGCCGTCGGTGCCGGCCGGCTCAACGCGGCCAGCGCCCTCGGCGGCCCCACCAGCAACCAGCCGGTGGTCAACCTCGGCACCTTCGCGTACCCGCAGTCCGGGACCAGCGAGGCGAAGCTGAGCTGGACCGGTGAGTCGGCGGCTGTCCTCGACCTCGACGTGTCGATCGTCAACCACGACGGTCAGCCGGTGCCGCGGGGCGCGGCGTCGCTGTCGACGAACCGGCTGACGCTCAGGCGCGGCGCAACCGCCGGGGCGACAGTGCGGGTCAACCGCGCGGCGCTGGCCGCCCGGCCGGGCTTCTACCTGGCCACCGTCACCGCCAGCACCGCCGGCCGCAAGCTTGTCGCGACGACGCCGGTGAGCTTCTACGTCGAACAGCCCAGCTATGACCTGACGATCCACACGAAGCCGTTGTCCGGGCTGAAGGACGGCGCGGAGAGCTGGATCAACCTCGCGATCACCAACCTCACCGACCCGGTGATCTACTATGGCGGGGCGGGCGGTACGCCCGGAGACGACTTCACGCTGCGGGTACCGGCCGGCCGGTACTCGGTGCTCGGCTCCTCCGTCGCCTACTACGTCGACAGCGACGTGCTGGAGACGACGCTTGTCGGCGAGACCGACCTGAACGTCACAGGCAACCGGAGCGTGACGCTCGACCCGGCGCGCGCCAAGCCGCTGACGGCCACTGTCGACGGAGTCGCCACCAAGGCCACCAAGATTGATTTCACCAACGTCCAGACCGCGGTGAACGGTCTGTCCTGGTGGAACCAGATCAGCGGGTACGGGATCGCTACTGCCGTCCGCACCTCCGCACTGCCGAAGCCCGGTGTCGGATCGCTGCGCAGCTGGGCCGCCGTCAACCTCGACTCACCGGCCGGCACGGCCAAGCCGTACCGCTACAACCTCGTCCACGAGTACCCGCACGGCGTTCCGGCCGATCCCGCGTACCGGGTGAACGCGGCCGAGCAGGCGAAACTCGCCCGGATCGAGGAGCGGTTCCACCAGACCGACTCGGAGGGGATGGTCACCCAGCTGATCCGCAGCGGCTTCACGCCGGACGGGGTGTGGGTGACGGAGACCCACGAGGGGAACCTGCCGCCGTACCGCACCGACTACCTGTCGCCCGGCTACCTCTGGGCCGACGAGGGCGTCTACGGTGGCCTGTCGGCCCAGGAGGCGCCGCGCAGCTACCAGCCGGGCAGCCGGCAGGCCAAGGTCTGGGCGCGGCAGCCGCTGCACTCCGGCTGGTACGACGACCCGGCCGGCGCCGACTACAGCTGCGCCACCGCGCCGTCGCGCACCCGGGGCAACCTGCACATCGACCTGGTAACCCTCACCGACCAGCACCAGCGGGCCGACTGCCTGCAGGGCGACTCGATCGGCGTGAACCGCAAGCTGTCGTTGTACCGCGACGGCAAGCTGGTCGACGAGCGGAACCGGCCACTCGCCGACTTCACAGTGCCGCAGCAGATGGCGGACTACCGACTGAACCTCGACGTCGACACGAGCCTGATCCTGCCGATCTCGACCACTGTCAACACCTCCTGGACGTTCCGGTCCGCCGGGCCGGACGGAACGGGGAGCGTGCCGTTGCCGCTGCTCGCTGTGGACTACGCGCTGCCGATGGACACCACCAACCACGTCACCGGCGCGACTGCCGAGTTGGCCATCCGGCAGGCGCACGGAGTCAAGGCGCAGAAGGTGACGTCGTTCCAGGCGTGGACCTCGACGGATGACGGCGCCACCTGGACGTCGGCCCGGGTCACCGCAGGCGGCGACAGTTACCGGGTCGCCCTGCCGAAGGCCGCCGCCGGGCAGGCCGTCTCGCTGCGGGTGAAGGCCACCGCGAACGGTGGTAGCGGCATCGACCAGACCATCATCCGGGCGTACAACGCCGGCTGACGGTCACCCCGCTGGTGCGGCCCGAACCCTCCGACCGGGCCGCACCAGCACCCCGCCAGATTCGCAGCCGGGCAGTGTCGATCCGGGCTCGCCTCGTTCGTCGTGACGGGTAGAACGTGACGCCGACCCGAGAGGTACGCCCATGACGTCCCGGACGACCGTCCCCGAGACCCACCTCCCTCGAACCCGGCTCCTGCTGGGTTGCGGCACGCTGGCCGGCGTTCTCTTTCCCGCCCTGTCGTTCGGGCAGGCGTTCACCCGATCCGGGTTCGACCTGCGCCGGCACGCGGTGAGCGCACTCACCCTCGGTGACCTCGGCTGGCTGCAGTTCATCGCGTTCGCGGGCACCGGCGTGCTGGCCGTCGCCTTCGCGGTGGGCCTGTGGCGGGCACTGCGTCCGGGTCGGGCCGGGACGGTGGTGCCGGTGCTGGTCGGCGTCTACGGGGTGGCGATGGTCGGCGGCGCGGTCTTCGTCCCCGATCCGGCGCTCGGCTGGCCACCCGGTGCCCCGAGCGGGCTGCCCGAGCAGGCCAGCACGGGCAGCATCCTGCACACGGTGTGCGGCGCGGCCGCGTTCCTGTCGCTCATCGCGGCCGGACTGCTGATCGCCCGACGCTTCGCCGGCCAGGGCCGCCGGGGATGGGCGCTCTACAGCGCTGCCAGCGGTGCCGTCGCGTTCGTGCTCACCGCCCTGCCGTGGAGCGAGGAGAGTGCGAGCATCCGCTTTGCCGTCGGAGCGGTGCTCATCTCCGGCTGGCTCGTCGCGGTGTCCTGGCGGGTACGCGACGAGGTGGCCTGAGGGTCACTGCCCCTCCCAGACCGCCTTCGCGCCGGAGTCGCCGGTGCGGATCACGTAGTACACGACGATGCCGGCGGCCACCACCGACAGCACCTGCAACGCCACGGTCAGGACTCGACCCGGCCGCCCGTCGTCGGTGGCGCTCGCCTCGGCGGCCCTCGGCGGGACGAACCGGACCAGTGCCAGCGCCACGATCGCCAACCCGAGGGCCGCCCAGAACGTGATGTCGCCGAACTCCTGGTGCGCCTCGATCTTCGGGGTGAACTCGGGGGTGACCCGGTTGGCGGCACGCATCCGCTCGAAGAAGGCGTCCCCGGACAGCTTCGCCAGCAGGGCGGCGACCGGCGCTCCCACGGCGAGCAGCCCCAGCACCCAACGGGTGTGCGGCCGGATGGGCGCGACGAACGCGTAGCCGACTGTCAGGAGGGCCAGCAGCGGGACGAACACGACAGCGGCGTGCAGCACCAGAGGGTGGGCGGGAAGGCCCATGAACTCCTCGAACATCGACGGTCTCCTCCGGTGGCGTCTGGCGGACGTTCATCGTCCAGCGATGGACGTTATCGGTCCCGCCGGGGCATGTCAGCCCCCGAGATCACCAGCAGCGCCCCGCCCGGCCCGCCACGGCGACGACCGGCCGGGGCCGGGGACGTCAGATCGTTCAGCGGTCGCAGCCCAGCACGGCCAGGTCGACGGCATCGGCCATCGCCTGCATGCCCCTGTCGTTCGGGTGGAGATGATCACTGCTGTCGAAGAACGGCAGGAGCGTCCGCGGGTCGTCCGGACTGCGGGTGATCTCGTCGAAGTCGACAACGGCGTCGAACACGCCGCTGTGCCGGATCCAGTCGTTCACGCCCTGGCGCACTGCCTCACCGGCGTCGTCGTACTCGGGCCAGCCCTGGTAGGCCATGACCGTGGCGCCGACGACGCACCTGCCCGCCGCGTGCGCCCGGTCGACCAACTGCCGGTAACCGGCGGTCAGGTCGTCCACTGTGACGCCGGTGTGGGCCTTGATGTCGTTGATGCCCATGTGGACGAACACCGTGTCGACCCCGGGATGGGAGAGCACGTCGCGATCGAACCGGCCCAGTGCGGCCGGTCCGGCGCCGCCGGCGAGCACCTTGTTGCCGGAGATGCCCTCGTTTGCCACTCCCCGCACCGTGCTGCCGGGCGCGGCCCGGAGTCGCCGGGACAGGTGGTCGGGCCACCGCCGGTTGGTGTCCGTGCTGGAGGCGAACCCGTCGGTGATGGAGTCGCCAAGGACGACCACCGAGCTGATCGCCGTGGACGTCAGCACGCTGACGGCGTCCAACCAGTACCAGGAGTTCAGCGTCTCGGTCCAGTTGGTCGCCGCCTCCTCGGCGGCGTGATCACCCGCGGTGGCGTACGACGTCTGCAGGGCCAGGAGGTGGCCGCTGCGCATGCCCAGCGCGCCGGTGACGCGGAGGCTGACGACGAGGTTGCTCTCGGGGGCCAGCTCGCCGGGCAGCGGGTCGCTCAGGATCATCTCGCCCGCCGGAACGGTGACCGAGGCCTGCCCGCCGAACGTCAGCGCCCGGTTGCTGCCCTGAACCAGCTCCGCACCCTGGCGCTGCAACCCCGCGTAGGCGCTGGCGAAGGTGACCGGGTGCTCGCCGAACGCATTGGTCAGCCGGATCCGCAGGGCATCCCCACCGACGCTGGTCCGGACGACGAGCCGGTAGCTGCGCTCGGCGGGCCCGGCGCCCTGCCGCTCGGCACTGGCGGCCCAGGTGACAGCGAAGTGCTGCGTGTCGCGACCCGCAGCCGGAGCCGGGGCCTGCCGCGCCGGAGCCGGGTCGTGCCGCTCCCGCGCCAGGTGCACACCCAGGGGTACGCAGAGTGCCGTCAGCAGCGCCGCGACGGTGGACGCCGCCACGCGACGGGCCGACCCGGACCGCATCAGCGGGCTCCCGGGGAGGCGAGGCTCACCGAAGCCCCTTACCGAAGTTGCTGCTCAGGGCGACCCGCGCGGCGCACGACAGCTCACCCGGGGCCAACTGGGTGTGCGCCGGCCGCCACAGCTCCGCACCGTTGCCGGTGACGCGGGCCAGGAGGCAGTCGTACTGCGCGGCCCGCAGGGCGACGCCGACCCTGCCGTCCTGTGCGGTCACCTCCGTCACGATGGCAGGGTCCAGCTTCAGGTCGTCGAGCGCCGCGCGAACCGCGGCCTCGTCCGGGCCGACGGCCTGTAGAGCGCTCTTCAGCCGGTCGTCGACTCCGTCGAGCGACGGGTCCTCGGCAACCTGGAGGGGATCGTCGGGCGGGCACTCGATGTCGTCGTCGCGGCGGTCGTCGCGCGGGCCGAGCCGGAGGCGGAAGCAGATCGCCTCGTCACGTTCGTCGATCGTCGAACCGTCCGCGCCGATCTCCACCCCGTGCCCCGTCACCCGCAGCACCAACGTCACGCCGGTCTGCCAGTGCGTCTCACCGGTGACCGTGAGAACCGCGACGTCGGGGTCCTGGCTGGCGGAGTGGACGTACTTGTCCGCCTGGTAGAGGTGGTCGGCCTCGAATCTGGACTGGACCCGGTCGACCTTCTGCGCGGCGTCGGTCACGGCACTGTCGTGAGTCGGGTCGTCCTGGCGGTGGACGTAGTGCCACAGACCGGCACCGACAAGCGCCACCACCAGCAGCGCGACCCCGCCGAGAATCCCCCGCCGTTTCCCCTTCAGCACAGACGGGATTATGTCGCAGCCGGGACGACGCCGATGCCCCCGCTACCGCGAGCGCGGCAGGCAGTCCTTCTTGTACTTGAGGCCCGAGCCGCACCAGCAGGCGTCGTTGCGCTCCGGGGGCCAGGGGATCCGCGCGCTGGGTCGTGCCTGCACCTCGGCCGCGTACCCCGCCCGGACCGCCGTGTCGGTCGGGTCGCCGTCACGTCGACCGGCGAACGCGTGCAGCCCGTCCACTGTGGCGCGGAACACGCCCAGCCCGGCCTGACCGGCACCCCTCAGCCGGACCAGCTCCTTCTCCAGCCGGCCCCGATGCGCGTCCCAGTCCGGCCCGTACACCTCGCTCAGCGTCGCGTGCTCGGCCAGCAGCCGATCGAACTCGGACCGTGGCCAGAAGAGCAGATCCGATCCGGCGTCCCGGCGCTCGCCGGCCCGGCGCACCAGCTGGGTTTCCAGCCGGTCCGCCAGGTCGTCCTGCCGATCGTGTGGCAGGTTCAGATTCCGGCGTACCCGGTGTCGCTGTTGCAGGAGGAAGAAGAGGACACCGGGCGCGTCCGGCGGACCGAGATCCGCCACCGGGTCGGTCGCGGTGATCGCCTGCGCGGATTTCCCGGCCGCGGTCGCGCGGTCGGCCAGCAGGGTGTCGGCCGCCTCGCTCAGCCACGTCTCGGCGGTCGCCGAACGACCACCGGCGTCCAGCGCGGCACTCACGTAGGCGGGGGCGTCGGGTTGCACGAGCAGCAACGGGCGCAGCGCTGTCAACTCCGCCATCGCCTCGTCGTCGCGACCCCCCGCCCGGAACAGGGCCCGGGACCGCAGCGCCCGGGCGAACCCGGCGCGCGGGTCGTCCCCGGACGGGTACGCGGCCAGGGCCTGCTCCGCGTACCGCAGGGCTGCCTCGGGTCGCGCCCGGATCTCGGCGATCTCGGCGGCCAGGGTCAGGGCGTCCCCGGCGTCGTCCGGATCCTCCAGCCGGCCCTGCTCCGCCGCCTCGGCGACGTCGGCGGCGACACCGAGCGGGTCGGCCGTCCCGAGCGCCGAGCGGCGCAGTTCGGCGAGGTCAGCCTTGGTGAGTACGTCTCTCGTCGGCACGTTCCCACGGTACGTCGGGGTGCTCACGATATGCGGGCAGATCACCTGTTACGCCGCTCGTGCGCTCCCGGAGCTACGCCCAGGCCCCGGCCGCCGCGGCCCGGGCGGCGTAGCTGTCGAAGTCGATCGGGTCGCGTCCGAGAACCCGACGCACCCCGTCGGCCGGCTCGGCGAGGTGGCCCGCCCGCATCCCGGCGAACAGGATGTTCAGCGCCGTGGCCGCCTCCTCCGGATAGCCCTCGGCCAGCAGTTCGGCCTGGTACTGCTCCGGAGTGAGTTCCACGTAGCGCATCGAACGGCCGGACGCCGTGGCGATCGTCGCCACCGCTGCCGCGAAGGTGAGCCCGCGCGGACCGGACAGGTCGTACACCTGTTCGTGGTGACCGGGTGCCGTCAGGAGCGTCGCGGCCACGTCGGCGATGTCCTGGGCGTCGACGAACGGCTCCGGGGTGTCGTCCATCGGCAGCGCCAGCCGACCGTCGAGCAGTGGTTGACGAAACAGGTCCTCGCTGAAGTTCTGACTGAAGTTGTTCGGCCTGATGATCGTCCACTGGACGCCGGACTTCCGTACCGCCTCCTCGGCGGCGACCATGCCCGGGGAGAAGCCGCCGACCTGGTCGATCCCGCGCCCGGACAACGCCACGAAACGACCGACGCCCGAGTCGACCGCCCGCGCCACGAAGTCGGCGGCCAGCGCGGGGTCCTCCGGTGCCAGCAGATAGACCGCCGAGACTCCCTCCACCGCCGGTCCCCAGGTGGCCTGCCGCGACCAGTCGAACCGCACCTCACCGGAGCGGGAGGCGGCCCGGACCTGCTGACCCGCCGCCCGCAGCGTCCGGACCAGCCGCCGTCCGGTCTTTCCGGTCCCGGCCAGCACGAGTATCGAACCTGCGTCTGTCGTCATGACCACAAGTCAACCGATCCGGTCGCGGACGGTACATGTGCCGTCGTACGCCGCGCATGTCCGATCGTCCGGGCACTGTCGTCGGCGATCTATCGTCGATGTCATGGACCCGTTCGACAGTCTGCTGCGGGGCGTGCACGCCGACGGCGCGGCCTTCGGCCGGTCGGTGCTGACGCCGCCGCGGGCGCTGCGGTTCGTCGACGGCGCCCCGCTGACGCTCTGCGTCCCCATGCGCGGCGAGGGGTGGATCTCCCATCCCGAGAGCGACAAGCCCCGCCTGGTCCGGGTCGGGGAGGCCGCCACCGTGCGCGGCCCAGCGCCGTTCGTCTTCTCCGCCGAGCCACGGTCGAGCTTCGCGCCCGGGGAACTGCGGGACGTTCGGCGTGGCCACACCGGCCCGGCCGACCCGGCGGGCACTGACCACACCGACCACCTCGTGCTGCTGGTCGGGGTGTACCACGTTCGGAATCTGGTGCCCCAGCGGCTGCTGGGCGCGCTGCCGCCGGTGCTGGTCGTACCGGACGACCACGACTGCGCCGCGCTACGCGACTACCTGGACGCGCAGCTCGACGCGGGTCGGCCCGGCCGGCAGGTCGTGCTGGACCGCCTCCTGGACTGGCTGTTGGTGTGCACGGTGCGGGACTGGTTCGACCAGCCGGACACCGAGGCTCCCGGCTGGTACCGCGCGTTGAGCGACGACACGGTCGGGCCCGTGCTGCGCGCCATGCACGACGCGCCGGGCCGGCGGTGGACCCTGGCCAGCCTGGCCACTCGGGCCGGAGTCTCCCGATCCACACTGGCCAAACGGTTCACCTCGTTGGTCGGCGAACCACCGCTCACCTACCTGACCGACTGGCGCATGACCCTGGCCGCCGACATGCTGGCCGGATCCACGGCGACCGTCGCCGCCGTGGCACGACACCTCGGGTACGCGGACGCCTTCGGCTTCAGCGCCGCCTTCAAACGGGTGCACGGGATGAGCCCGAGCGCGGCCCGCAGCCGGTCGTCGAGTGGTCGCAAAACCAACTAATCACCGTCATCTGCCGTCAACCCGCCGTCGGTAGCGTCCGGTCGCCAGTTTCTCGACCAGGTCGCACAAAGGCGGAGTTATGGGCACGGTAGATCGACGTACCTTCCTCAAGGCGATGGGCGTTCCTGCGATCGGCGCGGCGCTCCCGCTGGACCTCAGCAAGGCACTCGCCATCCCGGCGAACAATCGGACCGGCTCGATCAAGGACGTCGAGCACGTCATCATCCTGATGCAGGAGAACCGCTCCTTCGACCACTACTTCGGCACCATGCGCGGCGTACGCGGCTTCGGTGATCCGCATCCGGCCACCCTGCCGTCCGGCAAGGACGTGTGGCACCAGCCCAACGGGGCCGGCGAGCTGCTGCCGTTCCGCCCCGAGGTGCAGGACCTCGGCCAGACCTTCCTGCCGGACCCGCCGCACGGCTGGAACGACGGGCACGCCGCCTGGAACGACGGCCGGTTCGACAGGTGGGTGCCGAACAAGGGCGTCACGGCGATGACCTACCACACCCGCCAGGACCTGCCCTACCACTACGCGCTCGCCGACGCGTTCACCGTCTGCGACAGCTACCACTGCTCGCTGATGGGCCCGACCGACCCGAACCGCTACCACATGTGGAGCGGCTGGGTCGGCAACGACGGCAGGGGCGGCGGCCCGGTCATCACCAACGCGGAGGCCGGCTACGACTGGTCGACCTACCCGGAGCGGCTGGAGCGCAACGGCATCTCCTGGAAGATCTACCAGGACGTCGGCACCGGCCTCAACGCCGCCGGCTCCTGGGGGTGGACGAACGACCCGTACATCGGCAACTACGGCGACAACTCGCTGCTCTACTTCCACAAGTACCAGAACGCGCAGCCAGGAACGCCACTGGCCGACAAGGCGAAGACCGGCACGGAGATCAGGACCCAGGGCCGCGACCCGGAGGCGCTGCTTGCCGACTTCCGCGCCGACGTCGAGGCGGGACGCCTGCCGGAGGTCTCCTGGATCACCGCGCCCGAGGCGTACAGCGAGCACCCGAACTGGGAACCGGCGTACGGCTCCTGGTACATCTCGCAGGTCATCGACATCCTCGCGGCGAACCCCGAGGTGTGGAGCAAGATGGCGCTCTTCATCACGTACGACGAGGAGGGCGGCTTCTTCGACCACGTGGTCCCGCCGACGCCCCCGCAGACCCGCGCGCACGGGCAGTCGACAGTGCCGACCACCAACGAGATCTTCCCGGGCGATGCCGAGCACCCGGCCGGGCCGTACGGCCTCGGTATCCGGGTGCCCATGGTCATCGTCTCGCCGTGGACGCGCGGCGGTTACGTCAACTCGCAGGTCTTCGACCACACCTCACTGATCAAGTTCCTGGAGGCGCGGTTCGGGCACGGCCGTCCGGACCTGATCGAGAAGAACATCACCCCGTGGCGACGGGCCGTCGTCGGCGACCTGACCACGGCGTTCGACTTCCGGCACCCGAACCGCTCGCGCGAGGTCAGGCTGCCCGACACCGACGACTTCAAGCCCGAGGAGCTGGTCCGGCACCCCGACGAGGTGCCGGTCCCGCCGGCGGACCAGCGGCTGCCACAGCAGGAGCACGGTGTACGCCCGGCGCGGCCGATCCCGTACACCCTGCACGCCGACGCCCGGGTCGACGGCGACGCGCTCCGGATCGATTTCCGCAACTCCGGTGGGGTTGCCGCGGTCTTCCAGGTCCGCCAGGCCAGCAGCGCGGACGCCCCGCGCAGCTTCACTGTCGAGCCGGGCAAGCACCTCACGGACACCTGGCAGGTCGAGTCCTCCTACGACCTGTCGGTGCACGGCCCGAACGGGTTCTTCCGCCGGTTCGCGGGCGGCCGGTCCCACCTCGACGTCACCCCGTCGTACGACGAGCGCGATTACCGGGTCGCCCTCACGTTCAAGAACCGTGGGTCGAAGCGGGTTGAGGTGACCGTCCGGGACGGGTACAACGCTCGTCCGGTCAAGCTGTCGCTGCGCCCTGGTGGCACCGAGCGCGCGACGTGGGCGCTCGCCCGCACCCACGGCTGGTACGACCTGACGGCCTCCGTCGCCGGTGACGGCGACTTCGCGTACCGCTGCGCGGGTCATGTCGAGAACGGCAAGGACAGCATCAGCGACCCGGCCCTCGGCGGGCTCGTGTAGGTGCCCGGGCCGGCGTGCCGATGACGGTCGGCGGTCGGCGGCGGACGTGGTGGTGAGCGTTATGACTCAGCGGTATATTTATACCTCAGAGTCATAACGCTCAGCACGGCATCCGCCTGCCCGGCCCTACCGTTCCGCCGCGGCCCGGGGTTCGTCAGAACTCCTCGTACACCGCCGGGTCCTGGTCCGCGAGCCGCCCGTCCGGGCGGCCCAGCGCGGTGATGGCCTCGACCTGCGCGTCGGTGAGCTTGATGCCGAAGACGTCCAGGTTCTCGGTCTGCCGTTGCGGGGAGGCGGCCTTGGGCAGCGGGATCACCTGCCGGGCCACGTGCCAGGCGAGGATCGTCTGCGCCGGGCTGATGCCGTGCACGGTCGCGATCTCCACGACGACGGGATGCTGCTGGAGGTCGTTGCCGTGGCCGAGCGGGCTCCAACCCTGCACCAGGATGCCGTGCTCAAGGTGGTAGTCGAGCGCTTCCTGCTGCGGGAAGTACGGGTGCACCTCGATCTGGTTGACCACCGGGGTCACCCCGGTCTCGGCCACCAGCCGCTCGATGTGCTCCGGCAGGAAGTTGGAGAGACCGATGTGCCGCACCAGCCCGCGCTCGTGCGCCTCGATCAACGCCCGCCACGCCTGCACGTACAGGTCGACCTTGGGGTTCGGCCAGTGGATCAGGTACAGGTCGATCCGGTCGAGGCCGGTGCGGAAGACGCTCTCCTCGATGGTGGTCAGCGCCTCGTCGTAGCGGTGGTGCCGCCCCGGCAGCTTCGAGGTGACGATCAACTCGTCCCGCATGTCGCCGGCCGAACGGGCGGCCCGGCCAACGGCGCCCTCGTTCTCGTAGTTGACCGCCGAGTCGATCAACCGGTAACCCGTCCGGATCGCCTGACCGATCGCGTCGACGCCCGCCGAGCCGTTCAGTCGGTACGTG
The DNA here is from genome assembly GCF_040607915.1 of Micromonospora sp. NPDC005215. Classification (NCBI taxonomy): domain Bacteria; kingdom Bacillati; phylum Actinomycetota; class Actinomycetes; order Micromonosporales; family Micromonosporaceae; genus Micromonospora; species Micromonospora sp. NPDC005215. The sequence goes on from NZ_JBEXHQ010000053.1 coordinate 16,413, forward strand.
CCGAGTCCGATCGCCGGCAGGGCGGTGCCGTCGGCGGCCGTCAGGTGCGGAATCGTCATGATCGGAACCCTACCGGTGCGGGGCGTCTCGGATGGCGAGTGCGGCTTGGATGAGCGCGGCGTGGGTCAGCGTCTGGGGGTAGTTGCCGAGGTGCGCACCCGTCGCGGGGTTCATTTCTTCGGCGTAGAGGCCGAGTGGGCTGGCGTGGTCAACCATGGCCTGGAACAGCTCGACGGCCTCGCGGCGACGCCCGGTGCGGGCAAGGCTCTGAACGAGCCAGAACGAGCAGGGCAGGAACGCGCCCTCGGTGCCGGGGAGGCCGTCACGTCCGGGCGGGTAGCGGTAGAGCAGTGGACCGCCGGCGGACAGCCTGTCCCGGATGGCGTCGATGGTGCCCTGCACCCGGGGTGACTCGGCCCGGTCCATCTCCAGCAGCGGCAGGACGAGCAGGGCCGCGTCGAGATCCCGGGAGCCGTAGCTGCGGACGTAGCTGGCCGCCGTCGGGTCGAAGCCGCGCGTTCGGACGTCGGCGGCGATGGCATCTCGGGCCTTCCGCCAGCGTCGACGTTGACGGTCCGGCAGGGAGTGCGTGTCGGCGATGGCCAGGGCGCGATCCAGGGCGAGCCAGCCCATGAGCTTGGAATGGACGTGTTGGGCGGGCTCCCGTACCTCCCAGATACCGGCATCAGGCTCCTGCCAACAACCGGCGACCACGTCGGCGAAACCGCGCACCGCCCGCCACGTCTCGGCGTAGAGGAGGTGTCCGGCCTGAGCGAACGCCCAGGCGGCGTCGATCACCCAGCCGTAGCCGTCGAGCTGGTGTTGACCGGCGGCACCGTTGCCCATCCGTACCGGAAGGCTGTCGAGGTAGCCGGGCCAACCGGGTAGTTCTCGTTCCGCTGGTACGTGCCTGCCATACAGGGTGAGCAGCGCCGGCAGGCGTGGCCGTTGCAACCGGCTGGCATGCAACAGCCACGCGAGGAAACCGCGGGCCTCGTCGGTCTTGCCGACGCTGAGGAAGGCGCTGACGCCGATGCTGGCGTCACGGGGCCAGACATAGCGGTAGTCCCAGTTACGTCCCCCGCCGGGATCCTCGGGCAATGACGTGGTGGGTGCGGCCACCGGCGCTCCCGAGGGCGAGTAGGTCAGCAGCCGCAGGGTGAGCAGGCTTCGTGTGACGTGTTCCCGGAACGGCAGCCGCTCGTCGATCTCCCCGGTCCACGCCCGCCAGCGGGCCTCGTCCTCAATGAGCAGTTCCCAGGCGGCCGTCGGCTCGACGTGGATCACCGGTTCGCGGTGGGCCACGGCCAGTACGAGGGTGACCGGACGACCCGGCCGGACCGTGATTGAGGTGGGCCGACCCGGTTCGATCCTGAACGTGGGCGTGCTGTCCAGCGCCACCGCGAGCGCCCCCCACTCACACACCAGGCCCTGGCGCCGGTGCTGCGCGCGGGGCCGGCGGTGCCGTTCGCCAAGGCGGGGATCGAACTCCACCACCGCGTCGACCGCTGCCTGCTCGGCCGACAGCCGTCGCACGATCAGCGTCGTGGGCAACAGGCGACCGCTGACCTCGGCCACCATCGCCTCCGTGAGGCGGAGTCGGCCGCTGCCCACCGCCCAGGTGGTCTCCAGGGTGGCGGTGTGCTGCCGGTACCGTCGATCGACGACAGTGGCCGGCCGGGCCGGGCCGACCCGGAACGTTCCGGCGTCCGGGCCCCCGACCAGCCGGCCGAACAGAGGGTCGCCGTCGAAGCGGGGCACGCAGAGCCAGTCCATCCCGCCGTCACTCGCGACCAGCGCGGCGGTGCGCGTGTCGCCCAGCAGCCCGTAGTCGCTGATCGGTGGCAAGGGCCGCGGACGCATCGTGTCAGGCCCACCAGTCATGGAGATCGCTCCTCGACGAGCCGCGCTGGAGTCACCTGGCTTGGAGGAGCAGCCCGAGAAAGACTCCGTAGACGACGTGGACGACAGCCGTGACCAGCGGGGTCTGGATGCCGTAGTTGACGGCGAACAGCCCGGGCGGCTCCAACACCGCCGTGCTGGCCGGCCCCGCCCGTTGCGAGGCCATCCGCGGGTGGACACCAGGAAGCAGCGGCAGAATCACCGTCAGCGCGATCCCGACGTGCACAATCCCGAACAGCGCCCCGATCCACCAGGTGGCGCTGTGCAACAGCGCGAAGGCGGCCGCGTAACCGAGGGCGAAACCCTGACCGGCGCAGAGGTGGAGGAAGAACCCGACGACGCGGGCCCGATCGGGATCCTCGCTGACGAAGGCCCCGAGCACCAGGGGAAGGTCGAGCCGAGTGAGGCCGGCCAGTTGAGCGGTGATCATCGCCGCGGTGAGCGCCGCGGTGGCAACCAACCCGAACAACGCCCATCCGGCCCAGTCCATCTCAGCAGTCGTCGGCGTCGCGGGCGTACTCGGTCATCGGTCCACCCTCCGGCTGAACAGCGTGAATTCCACGGCCCGGACCGGACCCCGCCTACCGGATGCCCGATTTCTCACCATAGGCCACCGGAGTCGTCGCGCTGACCTGCTCGCCCAGACGTCCCTTGACCAGTTGGCACCGGATCGCGAGCGTTTTTCGCACGTGTCGTGCTGCCGAGCCCAACCCGTCGTCAGCCGAGATCGTCTCCGACGGCCGTCTCGTAGACCGTCTCGACCGGCCGAATCACCTTGACCACCGAGGCGAGGTACTCCCGTGTCTCGTGATCGGTCGAGTAGACGATCGTGCCCTTCATCCCACGCGTGAGCAGGACCTTGTAGGTGTTGCGAATGAGCAGATCCGCTTGGGCGTCGCTGACCGACCTGCGACTGCGGAACGCTGGATCCTTCGACTCATCGCGTCGGGTCACCAGATGGCCGTCCCTGGCAACCAGGTCCGGCCCGATGATGACGCCAGACCAGTCGTATTCGAAGCCCTGCGCGGTGTAGACGCAGCCCACCTGGCCGAAACCGTTCGGGTCGGTCGCCCAGAACGCGCTGCCTGGTGCATCGCCGACGCTGCGGTCGCTCTTGACGTTCCAGGGTCGCGACCAGCCGCCGAGCAGCACGTCCGGTACCAGGCTGTCGTCCGGACGCGGATCACTCCACGGCCAGCAGTACCCGGCGGACATTCTGGCGTTGACGCCGGACGCCTGTTTGTTGGCGAGGAAGGCTTCCATCTCCTCCGGCGACTCGGCGAGGCGCAGGTCGACCCTCCCGTCGCCGGTCCAGACCGACGGCTCACCGCCGTCGAGACCGAGTAGGTCGACGACCCATCGCTCGTACGTCTCGCTGCCCCCGCAGCGGAACTGGCTGTGCAGCGACACGACCTCGATCTCAAGGTCGAGCTGCCTCGCGTACGACGAGATGACCTCGACACTGCCCAGCTCGCCCGGCTTCACCACCTGGTGCTCATCGAGCAGGAACACCGGCACCCTGGCCGCGGCGATAAGTTCGTCGATCTGCGGACGAGCCTTCTCCCGCTTAGCTTTCGGCGTGAACCGGTTGACGGAGGTTTCCCGGATGCGGTGGGCCTCGTCGCAGATCAGAACGTCCAGTCCATTGCGATCGGCGGACATGAAGCTGTTGAAGTATCCAAAGAGATTCTTCAGCCGGGTCGACCCCTTACCGGCGTACCGACGCAATGTCTGGGTGAACGACCGTGAGCCCGTCGCGTGCATGACGGAGCGGTTCTGGCGCGCCAACTCACCGAGCACCGACAGCGCGATCACGCTCTTGCCACTGCCCGGTCCACCCGAGACGACCACGACCGACTTGCGATCCGCCGATCGCGCCCGCTCAACGGCGTGCAGCACCAACTCGTACGCCACGAGCTGTTCGTCCAGCAGCGTGAAGTGCGAACGGTCCTTCAGTTCCTGCGCGGCGTACCGCAACAGGTGGCGGCTGGGTTGTACGGAACTGGAAAGGAAGCGGTCCGCCGCCCCAGCACCTGACGTCGGTGCCAGGTGAGTGCGGAGATAGTCGAGGAACTGGCCACGCCGCTGCTTCGTGAAGATCCGGCTCTGCTCGGTCGCTCTGCGATTGAACAGGTCACTGATGTCGCGGTCGGTCGCGTTGTGCAGGTACGCCACCCCACGCACCGGGTCGTGATGCCCGGCGAGGATGCCGAGGAAGTCGGTCAGGTACTCGCAGTACTGTTCAACCTGAACGCCGGGATGGAGCCGAGGGCCGCGCGCGTGCTCCACGGCCACCAGGGTGTCGGAGCCCTCGTAGGACTCGGCGTAGGACCACTGCTTCAGTTCCACGACCACGTAGGAGTCGTCGGTGGTCGTCGGGTCCACGCCAGCGAGAACCACATCGACCCGCTTGCTTGTCAGCGGCAACTGATACTCGACAAGCATCTCGACCTGGCCGAGGCCCGCGTCGGCGAGATCCTGCCCCAGTACCTCAAGGCTCCGCGACCAGGCGCGGCGTTCCGCCGGACTCACGTTGCGACCGATCTGCTCCACGATCCGGTCTTCGAGCATGCCGCCGCCAGCCAAGCGCAGCAGACCAACGGCGGACGTACGGAATGCTGACAACACTTGCCCCCGGGCAGCACGAAATGATCGTGCGCATGGGGGGCGTGTCCGGCAGTCGCCGGAAGCCCGTCGTGACGCGCTCCTACGTGATGGACTCTAGCGAAGAGATCAACTCAGCGCCATGCTGACGCTACCTCCCGCTATCGCTTCGCCGCCGACCCGCGAGCCTGGTCGACCGGGTAGCGACGAGCCACCTCCTCGAGTTTGGTCGAGGCCGCCTCGACCAGGTCGATGTCGAGGACATCGGCGAGCCGGGTCAGATAGATCATCACGTCGCCGATCTCGGCCTTGACCCGGTCACCGGCCTCTCGGTCGGACATGACGGCCGCGGCCTGCTCAGGTGTGAGCCACTGGAACTCGGCGATCAGTTCACCGACCTCGCCGGCGAGGGCCATGGCCAGGTTCTTGGGCGTGTGGAACTGCTGCCAGTCCCGCTCCTCCGCGAACGCCCGCACGCGGCCCTTCAGATCGTCCATGGCGTGCAGCATCGCAGACGACACGTCGCGTCGACGGCCGCGCGGGGGTCCGGCTCATCGGTTGCTGAGACCCGCAGACGTCACAGCGCCCGTAAACCGGAGCCAGGAGCGACGTCCGAACCGAAGAGTCGGCCCCTCGGCGTCCTTGGAGTCGCGGACGGCGACTACCTCAGCGAGGTTCGTGGCGACCTCGACGCAGTCGCCGCCGTTGTCGCCGCTGCGGGTGCTCTTGCGCCACACGGCGCCGCTCAGGTCAGTCATGCCGCATCTCCCCAGCGATCCGCTTGATCATGTCAGTCGATTCTGCCTCGCCGAGGGCTAGCGCATCCAGCCCTCGCCAGACGCGCTCGTAGGCGGCCAACTCGTCGGGCTTGTCGAGGTACAGGGCACCGGTCAACGACTCGCTGTAGACCACGGACGGTTCCGGCGCGGCACGGCCTCCCTTGGTCGCCGGAAAGTCGAGGATCACGAAAGACCCCGCGACCGCACCGGGCTGTGGACCGACCGCCAGCGGCAGCACCCTGACACTGACGTTCGGCAGCTCGGACTGCTTGGTCAGGTGATTGAGCTGCGCGATCATGATCGACGGGCCACCAACGGCCCGGCGGAGCACCGCTTCGGACAGCACAGCCTCCAACCTGGGGGCAGTCGGCAACCGCCGGAAGAGCAACGCCTGTCGTTGAAGCCGGACCTGGACCGCGCGCTCACGTTCATCCTCGCTCAGCATCCCGCCGAGCCGGTAGAGCGCGTGGGCGTACCCCTTGGTCTGCAGAATTCCAGGGATGAGGGACTCGTCGTAACGACGGAGGCGGGAGGCGGCGGATTCCAGCCCCACGTACAGCTCGAACCAGTTCGGCACCGCATCGCCGTACGCGTGCCACCAGCCCTTCGACTTCGTCTCCGCAGCCAGCCCGCGCATCGCCTCGGTCATTTCGGGCGACACCCCGTACAACTCGCACATCGCCTTGACGTCGAGGACCCGGACTGAGCCCTGGCCGCATTCGAGGCGCCAGATCTTCTGCCGGCTGTATTCGAGGGCTTCGGCGGCGGCGTCGAGCGTCACCCCGGCCTCGTTGCGGAACTGCCGCAGCAGTCGGCCAAGTTGCCGGCGCGGCACTGTCGATCCGATGTCATCGGGCATCCGCACACTCCCTGGTTCCAGGACGCAACGCTGCGTGACCTGCTCCTGCAACTCCTACGGGTTTCAACAAAGAAAGTCAATGCACAACAGCGAAACTGCGGTTTAGAACGTTGCGTTTCCACTGCGGACTGTCGCAGGCTGATCACAGCACGGCGGCCGGCCGGTCCCCCCGAACGGTCGCCGTGCTTCCCCGAACACCCCTCGCCCCTCCGCGCTAGGAAGGCAGGCCGACATGGACACGAACGCCAGAAACCAGCGACCAGGGACGGCGAGTAGTGGTGCGACCTACCGCTCCGCGGCGTACACCAGTCTGCTGCCGTGGCAGGTGCGTGAGCGCCGATTCGTGCCGACCGGGCTCGGACGTCGCGGTCTGAACCCCGACGACGTGTACGCCTTCCTCGACCGGGTCGCCATCGACATGGCCGCCGTCTACGCCGCGCTTGCCGAGAGCCGCCGCGAGACCGCCCGGATCAAGGCCGGGCTGCGCCGCTGGCAGACCGACCAGGCCCGTGCCCGCAACGAGCGGGACCAGGCCCGATGAGCCAGCGGTACGTCATCCACCTGCCCGTCGTCGCCACCGACCTACCTGCGGCGCAACGTCTGGCCCGGGTCATCGGTCGTTGGATGCTGGTGCTGCCGATGGCGGACCCGGGGGAGACCACCGTCTCCGAGGAGGATCAACAGTTCCTGCGCCACCGGGTGTTCTGCGACCTGCGGCTGCCTGGCGGCCGGCGCTGCCTCCTGCGCGACGGCCACGACGGCCACTGTTCTCGTCGCTTACGCCGATGACGCGGACGATGCCGGCGAGGAACCGTCGTGGACACGCCTTCGGCGAACACTCGGCGAGGTGACAGCCGCCCTGTACCAGAGCCGGCAGGCGTGGCGAAACCACCACTCCTGACTCGCCCGATCGGGATGAGGCACGGTCACCCCCGGTTCCGACAGGCTGACGAGGCACCAGGGCGCTCTGCGACAACCAGTTGGGGATCACGGGCGAGCTCAAGGAGCGGGAACGCCAGGGAATCCTTCCTCCGCCGCCGGGAACCCAGGGGCCAGCGAGTTCGAACACGTCGTGACGCCCATCAGGCGACATCGACCCGAACAGCGTCGAGCGCCGGCCTTGACCCTTACGCGTGGGCAAGACGCACCGAACCCCGAAACACGGCGCATTGAGGTCAGGGGTGCACCTAACCGACGGTTCGACGGCGATCGGGCCGGAGAGGAGAATCAGGTGGAATACGAGGATTTCATCAACGAAGTGGCCACGCGGGCGAAGGTGTCGACTGATCAGGCGGCGACGCTCACCAGCGCCACGCTGGAGACATTGGCGGATCGGATCAGCGCCGGCCAGGCCGAGGATCTTGCCTACCAGCTTCCCGACGGGCTGGACGATCACCTGCGCAAAGCGCCACCGCATAGAAGGCAGGAACATGCCCAGTCGTTCGGGCTCGACGAGTTCGTGCGCCGGGTGGCGGACCACCCGGCCGTCGACCGTGCGCTCGCCGGTGCCGGGGTCCGCGCGGTGCTCACCACGTTGCGTGAGGCTGTTTCCCGTGACGAGTTCGACGACGCGGTGGCCCAGCTCCCGAAGGAGTTCCGGCAGGTGATCGAACCGGTGGGTACCGGTAGCCGGCGGCGTCCCGGGTAGCACGCTCAGGCGGCAGCGCAGCCGTCGTACGGGCGGGGCCCTCTTCACCGGTCGGTTGACCGCTAGGCTGGCTCTCCACGGTCTCCCCACCTGGAGAAACCCCATGTCCGACAGCGTCTTCGCGCAGTTCACCGCCGCCGACGACCAGCTCGAAGTCGGGCTGCTCGTGCAGCCGGCGATCAACGCCGCCCTGGTGCACAACCGGGTGCCGCTGGTCCGTCACCTCACCCTGGTCAATCGGGGCGCGGTGCCGCTGACCGACGTGACGTTGACGCTCGAACTGCGAGGCCCGGACGGCGCGCTGACCGAACCGTGGACCCGCACGCTGACCGCGCCGTTGCGGCCGGGGGCGAGCACGAGCTGGGACGACTTCCGCGACTTCACGCCCGACCGGGTGCTGCTGTACCGCACCGACGAGGCGTTCCCGGTCGACTACACCCTCCGGGTGCGGGCGCAGGAGCAGACACTGCGGCTGGTCGCCCCGTCGAGGGTGTTGGCGCACAACGAGTGGTTCAACAGCCCCGCCCTGTACGACAGCCTGGCGGCCTTCGTACAGCCGAACACACGGGCGGTGGAGGCGGTGCTGCGGGCTGCCGCGCAGCTCCTGCTGGCGAGGACGGGCTCCGGCTCGTTGCAGGGCTATCAGGAGGGTTCGGAGCGAGCGGCGCTGATCGCCGGCGCTGTCTACGAGGCGCTGCGCCAGCTGGAGATCACCTACCAGACGCTGCCGGCGTCGTTCGAGAACACCGGCCAGAAGGTACGGACGACAGCCGCCGTCCTGGATGGGCGACTGGGCAACTGCCTCGACCTGTCCGTCACGTACGCCGCATGTCTGGAGGCGGCGGGTTTGCATCCGCTCATCTTCGTCAGCGCGGGGCACGCCTTCGGTGGCTTCCTGCTCGCGGAGGAGCGGCTCGGCTCGGCCGCGGTGACCGAGACCAACCTGCTGATCTCGATGGTCGACTCCGGTCGGGCCGTGCCGGTCGAGCTGACCCGCGTCGGGCCGGGCGCGCAGTCGGCGACCTTCACCGAGGCGGTACGCGTCGGGCTCGGCCACTTCCGCGGCGACGGCGAGCGCATGCAGGGTGTCGTCGACGTGCACCTGGCCCACCGCTCGGGGATCCGCCCGTTGCCGTCGGCCGACGAGCTGGTCGCGCCCGCCGCGGTCGACGCCGAGGCGACGCCAGAGATAACAGCGTCCCTCGACCTGCCACCCGGCGTGGCCGCCGCGAAGTTGCGTCAGTTCGCCGACGACGGCGAGGAGGTGCCGCAGCAGTCCGACGGGTCGCCGGCCCGGATCCAGCAGTGGAAGAAGTCGCTGCTCGACCTGAGCCTGCGCAACCCGCTGCTCAACCTGCCCAAGCGCGGGCGTGGCCTGGACCTGCACGTGCCGGCGGGTGCGCTGGCGCTGCTGGACGACCTGATCCACGACGGCAAGCAGGTGCAGGTCATCCCGCAGGACAACATCAGCCACGTCCACGAGCTGGCCGGGGCACGTCGGGCGCAGGACCTCGACGCCGAGATCCTGACCCGGGAGCTGCGCACCGACCGGCGGGTGTACGGCGCGGTCACCGACGCCCGGTACAAGACGGCGATGCGCGCGCTGCAGCGCGAGGCGCGCACGATGGAGCAGGAGACGGGCAGCAACTACCTCTACCTGACGATCGGCACCCTTGTGCACACCAAGGCGACCGGGGGAGAGGCGTACGCGCCGCTGTTCCTCCTACCGGTACGCATCGAGGGTGGCAGCGGCCGTCGCCCGTACGCGATGGTCATCGACGGCACCGAGGTCGCCAGCCCGAACCACTGCCTGATCGAGTGGTTGCGGGTCAAGCACAGCGTGCGGATCCCGGAGCTGGAGCGGCCGGTCCTCGATGAGCACGGCATCGACATCGCCAAGACCCTGGCCGCGATCAACACCGGGTTGCTCGACAACCGGCTCAACTACCGTATCGACGAGACCGCCAGCCTCCGCCTGTTGCAGTTCTCCACCTTCCAGATGTGGCGGGACCTCACCGACCACTGGCTCCGGTTCATGGAGAACCCTGTCGTCCGGCACCTGGTCGAGTCCTCCGGTGCCACCTTCGACGACCCGGCCCGTCCCGACGACGCCGAGGTCATTGTCGACGAGGCGGACCTGCACCTGCCCATCCCCGCCGACGGGTCGCAGATGCAGGCCATCGTGCGCGCCGAGCGCGGCCACTCCTTCGTCCTGGAGGGCCCGCCCGGCACCGGCAAGTCCCAGACCATCACCAACATGATCGCCCGGGCGGTCGGCGCCGGCCGGTCGGTGCTCTTCGTCGCCGAGAAGCAGGCCGCGCTGGAGGTGGTGAAGCGTCGCCTCAAGCAGATCGGCCTCGGGCCGTTCGCCCTGGACCTGCATGGGCGCAAGCAGTCCCTCAACGCGATCCGCCAGCAGCTGCGCGACGCCCTCGACCAGTACGACCAGGGCGGCGACGGCACCTGGACGGCTGTCGAGACGGCCTACCGGACGCGGCTCGCCCCGCTGGCCGAGTACCCGGCCCAGGTGCACACCACCAACCCCGTCGGGATGTCGCTCTGGTCGGCCTACGAGCAGACCCTGGCGTACGGGGACGGCGCGGTCGCCCCGATCCCGGTGGCCTACCTGCACGCACCGGCCGAGGCGCGCGCCCAGGTCGAGACGACACTGCGGGAGTTCCCGGCGGCAGCCCGGTCGGCCCGACTGCGGGCCGCGCACCCGTGGGCGCTCAGCGGCTGTCGCACACTGGACGGGTTGCACGGCGCCGCGGTCACCGAGATCGCCGGTGAGCTGGAACGCCTCCGCGCCGACCTCGCCGCGTACCCCCGCCTGGTCGAGCTGCTGCGGACACTGCCCGCCCCGGAGACCGTGAGCGAGTTGCAGGCTGGCGCCTGGCTCGCCGTACGCGGACTGCTGCCGGACCGACCGACCACAGTGCACGCCACCGACCGACGCTGGGACGAGGCGATGGCCCGGCTCCAGGCGGACCTGGCGGCCTTCCGGCAGGGCTTCGCCGGTGAGCTGGGCACCTTCCGGCCGGACGTGTTCGCCCGACCGGAGCTGACCGCCTGGCACGGTGCGGCCCAGGAGGCGGCGAAGCGGTTGTTCGGCAAGCGCAAGCGCCGCCAGGCCATCGCGGACCGGTTGGCCGTGCATGTGGTCGCGAGTGCCCCGCTCGACGTGGAGCAGATGGAGGTGCTCACCGGCCGGCTGGTCGCAGCCCAGGCGCAGGCCGCCGCGCTGCACCACCACCTGCAGGGGCTCGGTGGGCTGCGGCTGTCACGGTGGCTGCCCACGGACCCCGACTCGCAGGAGCGGCTGGCGGAGGCGATCGAGGCGACCCGGGTTGGCCGGACGCTGCTGAGCCAGCACCCGCAGGCCTGGGAGCTGTTCCAGAGCGCATTCGCCGATGTCGACGCGGCAGTGCTCGACAGGTTCGCCTCGCGGTGGCGGGCCTGGCGCGGGGTGCTGCGCTCCGGCGGGCCGGAGCTGACCCTGTGGGCCGCCGGTTCGCACTGGACCGACGCCTGGCAGCGCGACGGTGCAGCCTGGCTGCACGAGCTGCAGGCCGAGGAGTTGTTCCCGCTGCGCCGATGGGCGACCGTCCTGGCCCACGCCGACGTGCTCGCCTCGGCCGGTATCACCGACTACCGCGACCAGCTGCTGCGCGCCGAGGTGCCCGGTCACCTCGCCGAGGAGGTCTACCGGCGGGGAGTCGCGACGGCGTCCCTCGCCGAGCGGGTACGGGCCGGAGGCCTGCAGTACTTCGACCCGGAACTGCACGACGACGAGATCAGCCAGTTCGAGGCGGCCGCCGGCGAGCTGCGGTCCGCGCTGCCGACGCAACTGCCGTCGGTGCTGGTCCGTCGCCGCCCCTTCAGCCCGACCGACCGGCGCGGCCGCTTCGCCGACTTCGCGGCGGAGCTTCGCCGTAAGCGGGGCGGACGGTCCTTCCGGGAGCTGTTCGAGCAGTACCCGGACGCGGTGCTCGCACTGACCCCGTGCGTGCTGGTCAGCCCGGCGTCGGCGGCGAACTTCCTGGCACCGGGCAGCCAACGCTTCGACCTTGTCATCTTCGACGAGGCCTCGCAGATCCGCGTGGCGGAGGCGATCGGCGCGATGGGTCGGGGCAGCGCCGTGGTGGTGGTCGGCGACTCCCGGCAGATGCCGCCGAGCAGCATCATGCAGGCCAGCCACAGCGTGGACGAGGTCGACGAGGGCAACGGCCCGGTGCCGGAGGACCTGGAGAGCATCCTCAGTGAGGCCGTCGAGTCGGGGCTGCCGCAACGCTGGCTGTCCTGGCACTACCGCAGTCACGACGAGTCGCTCATCGCCTTCTCCAACCGCTACTACTACGACAACAAGCTCTCCAGCCTCCCGTCGCCCGGCGCCGCCAGCTCGGCGGGCGTCAGCTGGCGGCGTGTCGAGGGCCAGTACGACCGGGGCGGCTCCCGCACCAACGAGGTCGAGGCACGGGCGATCCTCGCGGACATCACCCGGCGGTTGCACGACCCGGCGACCGCCACCCAGTCCGTCGGCGTGGTCACCTTCAACATCCAGCAGCGGGACCTCATCCTCAACCTGCTGGAGGAGAGCACCGATCCGATCATCCGCGAGCAGCTCTCCGGTGCGGTCGCGGAGCCGATCTTCGTGAAGAACCTGGAGAACGTGCAGGGCGACGAGCGGGACGTCGTCCTGTTCTCCCTGGCCTTCTCCACCAACCTGGAGACCGGCCAGCTCCCGCTGAACTTCGGCCCGCTCAGCCAGGCCGGCGGCGAGCGGCGGCTCAACGTGGCCATCACCCGTGCCCGCCGCCAGGTCGTTCTTTATTCGTCCTTCGACCCGTCCGACATCGACCTGTCCCGTACGTCCGCGCTGGGCACGCAGCACCTGCGGGCGTACTGCGAGATGGCCGCCGCCGGAGCGGAGCGCCTGGGCGACCTCGCCACCGACCGCACCGAGCGGCGTAGCCGGGTCCGCGAGGAGGTGGCCGCGGCGCTGCGCGACCGCGGTCACGAGGTCCGTACCTCGCACGGCCTCTCCGACTTCACAGTGGACCTCGCCGTACGCAGACCAGGCTCACCACGGTGGCAGGTGGCCGTCATGCTCGACGGCCCGGACTGGAGCGCACGCCCGACGGTGGCCGACCGGGATTCGGCGCCCGCGCTCCTCCGTTCGATCATGGGCTGGCCGGAGGTCGTGCGGTTCTGGCTGCCGGCGTGGATCCACGACCGGTCCGTGCTGCTCGACCGGGTCGACGAAGCGGTCAGCCGGGCTGACGTCCCCACGACCGCCGAGCCGGAGCCCGAGTCGTCCGCGGTCACAGAGGGCATCGACCTGCCGCGGCCGCGCCCCGTAACGGACGTGGAGCAGCCACGCTCGGCACCGGCCACCGAGGTGCCACAGCCGCGTCTCGGGGCGGACGAAGAGCCGCTCCTGAGCGCGTCGGCGCCACCCGTCACCGCACTCGCCGCGCTGCCGGTCACGGCGGCCTCGGACGCTGACACCATCACGGTGAGCCCATTCGTTCCGTACGTGCCGGCCTCGCTCGGCGACCAGGCAGACCTCGACCTTCTGGCCACCGATCGGCGGGTACGTGATCTGATGCGGACCGCGCTCCGCGAGATCATCGAGGCGGAGGGGCCCATCGAGCAGCACCGGCTCGCACGCCTCGCCCTCGCCCGGTTCGGGTTCCTCCGGACCCGGGAGGACCGGCGTAACGCTGTGCTGTCGCTCGTCGACTCCCGCCGCCTGTATCCGCACCCGACAGTGAGCCGGTACGCCTGGCCCGAGGGCGTCGACCCGCTGACGTACCGCGCGTACCGGGTCACCCAGGCGAGCAACGACCGCGCGTTCGAGGAGGTGCCACCCGAGGAGGTGGCCAACGCCTTCGTGCACGTACTAGAGGGCGTGCCGAGCATGGACGAGGAACGGCTGCTGCGCGCCGGCCTGGATCGGCTCGGCTACCGCCGCCGCACCGAGAAGATCGACAAGCTGCTCCGGTACGGGCTGCACGTCGCCGTGACCGGCGGTCGCGTCCGCTTCGACCAGGAGGGCCGCCTCACCCTCGGCTGACGAGAGCGTCCGGATCAGACGTGACCGCCGTGGAGTGCTTGGGCGTGGATGCCGGCGACGACGCTGGTGTTGTGTCGTTCGACGGCACGGGCCGCGAGGAGGGGACCGAGGACCAGGTACGCGATCCAGGTCAGGGGCATCGTTACGAGGCCGATAACAGCGAAGATGAGGAGGACGTTGATCCAGAAGAGCCCCCAGAAGGACAGCATCAGAATCACGCCGTGAGCCGTCCGGCCGGCATACAGGTTGCCCACACCGAAGATGCCGAAGAGGCCCAGGACCAGCTCGAGGGCGATGGCAGCACCGGCAGATTTCTGCGGTACGAGCACCGCCTGAGGTCCGACGTACACCGGCTGCACCAGAGCCGGCAGGCGCTCGGTCGGCGGCAGTTGCCACTGTTGGTAAGGGTCGGGATGAGTCACCGCACGAGTCTCGCGTGGGGACGGTCGACGAGTCACCCGCCGTTTGGTTCCGTGCACCGGCTGCAAGGGCCGGCCGCACGTCCGTGTGGCCACGAGGACATCCGACTTCAGCGGGCCAGCGAGTCGCTGGGGCACCGTCGATGGGAGACAGGCGTTGCGCTATCAGATCCACTTCGAGCGGGAACTGCCCGCCGAGGCGTTGCGCCGATTTCTGCGCGAGGTCTACGGCATCGCGCCGGACGCGGTCTACGTGGGGCGGATCGCGGACCGGGCGGTCGACGACCCTCGGCCGGTCGTCATGCTCAATCCTCCGGACGAGGACGAGGAGTTCGGCTGGATCCTGACCGGTGACAATGAGCTCGCCGACGCCACTGGTCAGGATGAACGAGAGCTTGCGGAAAATCTGGCCCGGACCTTCGGCGTGCGGGCGTTCGTCGACGACGGTGGCATCTACCCCGATCGGTGGGTGTTGGTCAGCGCCGACGGCAGCAGTGGTCGGGTCCTGACCGACGAGGACGCCGCGGCCGACGGGCACCTGCGGGTCGTGCACGCCCTCGAACCGATAAGTGGAGAGCCGCACCTCGCTGTCGTACCGCCGCCGGACTGGGCCCGTGACTGGTGAGAACCGAGGAAACCGCACCCGGGTTGCCGGATTCCTACGTCGCGAGACGGTAGTCGGGGATGCCACGGTTGCGTTCCTCTGTCGGATCCTCCGTCGATCGGGCGGTGACTCCAGCCGGAACAGGGGCACGGGACACGTAGATCCCCTCCGTGCAGGTGTCGCACCAGAACGAGACGTAGCCGTATTCAGCTGCGGGTGGTGCCGTGAAGACGATCCGTAGGGTTCGGTGACCGCAGTTCGGGCAGGCAAGATCGGACGTCGAGGGCAGCGCGCGGTATACGACGTCGTATGCCGTCAACCACTCATCGAACGTGGCCATCAGTCCACTCCTTCCGGCCTGACCGAATGGTTGGTCCACCACTGTTCCTCATGGGCGTAGGCCCGATCCTCGAATGCGTCGATCTCATGACGGGTGGCCGGGTACGGGCGCCCCTGGCGGAGCTCGGCGACATGGAAGCGCTCATGTTCGAGCGTACGGGCCAGGTCCTCCTCACTGCGGAAGGCTTCTCGGCATAGCATGACCGACTCGTCAGGCTTCGTCAGTCCGCACACACCAGAAACCCGATTGTTGATGGTGAGCCGGATGTCGGAGGTATCAATCCCGTACTTGGCGGCGAGGGTCGTTACCGCCTCCATCCTCATCGGCATTCGCGGACCAGTTCCGCGACCGCGAACCCGACTGAGGTCGCCCGGGTCTGCCCCCGCATGCTGGAGTCGCCCCAGCGCCTGCTTGAGTTTCTCGATGAGGTCGCCGAGCCTGCGTACCTCCGGGATCAACCGCCGCAGACTGGCCAGCAGGCCCCGCAGCAGCCGCGCGATCCGCGCCCCCCACGACGCCACCAGCGTCGTGACCTGCTCCACGACCAGCGGTGCGGCCAGTCCGCCGGTGACGACGAGTTCGCCCGCGTACACGATGAGACGGGACACGCAGGTGGCGATGGCGTCGCGGACCAGGAGCCGGACGGCGGCCACCAGGCCGGCGGTGCCTTCGGTGATCGCGGCCATGGTGTCGGCGCCCTGGGCGAGGCCGGTGATCGCCTGCTGTTGTTCGCCGGCCCAGGCGCGGTAGGCGGGGCCGGCGCTGCCGCCCCAGCCGGCGACGTCGTTGCGGACGGCGCGGGTCAGCGCGCCGGCCTCCTCGCGGAGCGATGCGGCGACGTTGCGCCAGGTCTGGGCGTGTGCGGTGATCTGCGCCGGGTCGCCGGCGAGCCAGTCCAGCGCCTCACTGAGCGGCTTGACGTGCTCGATGAGCCAGGCGATCCCGTACTGGAGGAGGGCGCCGACCGGGTCGGAGACGAAGGCGAGGGCGTCCAGGCCGGCGCTCACCACACCGAGGCTGCCGTCGATCCAACTGCCGTTGCGGACGCCCTGAGCGATGAGTTCGATGTCCTCGCAGATCCACACACCCGCCCAGGCGCTGGGCGGTGTGTCCGCCGCGGCGGCGACAAGAGGATTGGACGTCACGGGCGCTGCCGCACCCCGTCGAGCAGTTGCTGGGCGTGGGCGTCGGAGTGTCGGTAGTGCTCTGCCCCGGCCCGCAGCTTGCCGGCGGTGTCCCGCACCGACGCGGCGGCGGCGCCGATGCCGTCGACCAGGGTCCGCTGGAGGCCGTCGAGCAGTGTCGGCATCAGCGCGCAGAGCTGACCGTACGCGTCGGTGCCCAACCGAACGTGCTGAGCTGCCTGTTGGGCGGTGCCGAGGCTGCCGGCGCAGAGAACGAGGCGGGCGGCGTGGGCGGTCAGGTCGTCGGGGTCGACGTGGATGCCGTCACCGGTCGGCATCGCTCGAACCCTGGTCACCGGCCAGCCGGCTGCGGTACGAGTCGACGATGGCCCGGGCGCTCGCGTCGTCGCCGAGGAACTCCACTGTCAATTCGCGGACCTGGCGCAGCAGGTCGGTGCGCGCGGCTCTGGTGGTCTCCAGGATCTGCTGGGCGGTGCGCGCGGCGGGTTGCTGCCGGATGCGTTCGTCGAGCCGTAGGCCGATCAGCAGGCCGGAGCACTCGACGGTGACATCGACCGTCCGGTCGGTGTTGCGGGCGGTGCCAGTCAGCTCCTGCATCCTCGCCGACAGAGTCTTCGCCCGTTCCGCCCGCTCGGCGAGCGACGACTCCCATTCGTCGAGCCGGCGTCCGGCCGCTTCGAGCGCAGCGTCGTCCGCCCACATGTTGACCCTCCCCAGGGGACCACCGCCAACGGCAGCCGGCGGGATCACCGGCACGTTACCAACTGGTGGCGCTCCGTGCATGCCCCTGAATGGGGAGGGACGCCTCACCGACCATCGCCAAGTGCCCCAATCCGAACCACGTGACGATCCGGTCAACGAAGATTGTCTCCGTGACGAGCAACAACACGCACCGGGGATGGAGCAGCCGGACCGCCTGGGAGGGGCGGTTCAACGCTCCGCTGCGCGCGTTCCTGCGCACCGAGACCGGCGGTGCCCGGGTGGTGCTGGTCGCCGCGGTGGTGGCTCTCGGCTGGGCCAACCTGCACATGTCGTCGTACGAGTCGGTCTGGAGCACGTCGTTCTCGGTCCGACTCGGCGACTGGTCCCTGGCACACGACCTGCGTACCTGGGTGAACAGCGGCCTCATGACCTTCTTCTTCCTGGTAGCCGGGCTGGAGTTGCGCCGCGAGTTCGACATCGGCGAGCTGCGGGAGCGGCGTCGACTGGCGTTGCCGATGCTCGCCGGGTTCGGCGGCATGCTCCTGCCGATCGCGATCTATCTCCTGATCAACGCCGGGCGCACCACGGCCGGGGGTTGGGGAGTGGTGATGGCCACGGACACGGCGCTCGCGCTCGGTGCGCTGGCTGTCTTCGGGCCACGCTTCTCGGATCGGCTGCGGGGTTTCCTGCTGACCGTCGCCGTCGTCGACGACGTGGTCGCGATCGCGGTGCTGGCCATCGCGTACCCGCATCATCCCTCGCTGTCGGCGCTGCTCATCGCAGTGGTGATCTTCGGTGTCGTGCTGCTCGTCCGGGCCTTGGGTGTGCAGTTCGGGCCGGTCTACGCGCTGCTGGGGGTGGCCGCCTGGGTGGCGGTCTCGGAGTCCGGTGTCGACCCGGTCGTGGTGGGTCTGGTGATGGGGTTGCTGTCCTACGCCTACGCGCCCGGCCGCGGCGACCTGCAACAGGCGAGCGACCAGTTCCGCCTCTTCCGGGAGCAGCCCACCCCGCAGCTCGCCCGGATGGCGCGGGCCGGGCTCACCTCGGCGCTGTCGCCGAACGAGCGGCTCCAGAGCATCTACCACCCGTGGGCGAGCTACCTGGTCGTACCTCTCTTCGCGCTGGCCAACGCCGGGATCGTGATCGACGGCGACCTGCTGGCCCGGGCCGTGGTCTCGTCGGTCACCCTCGGCGTCGTGGTCGCGTACGTCGTCGGTAAGCCGGCCGGGATCGTGGCCACCTCGTGGTTGGTGGCCCGGCTGAGCGGTAACCGGTTCCGGCCACCCGTCGGCTGGGTCGCCGTCGCGGGGGTCGGCACGGTCTCCGGCATCGGGTTCACCGTCGCGCTGCTCATCGCCACCCATGCCCTGAGCGGACCGGCCCTGGACGAGGCCAAGCTCGGCATCCTCGTCGCGACAGTTGGTGCGTCCCTCGTCACCTGGCTGGTGTTCCGTGCTGTCGAGCGACTGTCGCCGGCACGGCGTGCGCGGGCGCTGCTGGGCGTCACCCAGGGAATCGTCGACCTGATGCTGCCGGTCGACCCGGAACGCGACCACCTGCGCGGGTCGCTCGACGCGCCGGTGACGGTCGTCGAGTACGGCGACTTCGAGTGCCCCTACTGCGGGCAGGCCGAGCCGGTGGTCCGGGAACTGCTCGCCGACTTCGCCAACGTCCGGTACGTCTGGCGGCACCTGCCGCTCACCGACGTCCACCCGCATGCCCAACTCGCCGCCGAGGCCGCCGAGGCGGCGGGGGAGCAGGAAGCGTTCTGGGAGATGCACGATCTGCTGCTCGCG
Source organism: Micromonospora sp. NPDC005215 (assembly GCF_040607915.1). NCBI lineage: Bacteria > Bacillati > Actinomycetota > Actinomycetes > Micromonosporales > Micromonosporaceae > Micromonospora > Micromonospora sp. NPDC005215. The sequence continues at coordinate 35,287 of NZ_JBEXHQ010000053.1, forward strand.
CACCAGGACGCCCTCGACCCCACCGAGGTGCTCGGCTATGCCGAACAGCTCGGCCTGGACCTCGACCGGTTCCGGGAGCACATGGCGAAACGGATGGGCGTCGACCGGGTCGCCGAGGACGTCGACTCCGCCGACCTCAGTGGTGTCACCGGCACGCCGACCTTCTTCATCAATGGCCAGCGGCACCATGGCGCGTACGACATCACAGCGCTTTCGGCGGCGGTGAAGGGGGCGTTCGCCAGTGCGAAGCTCCGTCCCGAGTACCACCCTCGACCTCCCGGACGGCGCGAGGGCGGGCCGGCGAGTTGACCGTGCCGGCCGGCCTTGTCGGGGCGAGCGGAATCGTTCACGACATCACTGACCGGGCTGCGGGCTTCCGGACGGGTAGCGCCGGCCGGTGGCTCTGAACCGAGCCGCGTCCGCGGGTGTCGGTGGCCACCGCCGGGTGGCGGGGCGGGGCTGCCCGTACGCCACCTGATGAGGGGCGTTTAGGGCCGTTGTCGCACCTGCGCGGCGGGCCAGGACCCATGCTGCACGGGGGGACAGGAGCCGCGATGGCCCGCCGTAGGGGCGTCCGAGCCCGAAGGGACCGATCATGTCCAACGCCAGCCGTGCCGATGGCGCAACGACACGGTCGGGCTTCACGTCCGGCGCGGTGCGGGTCGCGTTCGCCTTCTGGATCACGCTGGTGGGCACCACCGTGCCGACTCCGCTCTACCCGCTCTACGAGATGGAGTTCGGCTTCGCGTCGTTGACCGTGACAGTGGTCTACGCGCTGTACGCGTTGGGCGTGGTCGTCGGGTTGCTGGTCTTCGGTCGACTCTCCGACCAGATCGGCCGACGCCCGGTCATCCTCGTGGCGCTGCTGCTCTCGGTCGCCGCGGACGCCGTGTTCCTGGCGGCCGTGGACCTGGCGATGATCATCGTGGGTCGGATCCTGGCCGGTCTGTCCGCCGCGCTTGTCATCGGCGCGGCGACCGCGGCGCTGGCCGAGTTGATCAGCCCGCGGCATCCGAAGCGTGCCGCCACCGTGTCGATCTTCGCGAACCTGGGCGGCCTCGCCACCGGCACCCTGCTCTCCGGGATCGTGGCGGACGTGGCGCCCGACCCGCTGCGGCTGCCCTGGGTGATCGTGCTGGTCCTGGCGGTGATCGCGATCATCGCGTTGCGCGGCGTACCGGAGACAATGCGGGAGCGCTCGCCGGTGACGCTGCGGGTGCAACGGTTGTACGTGCCGGCGAACATCCGCGGCGCCTTCGTCCGTTCGGCGATCACCGCTGGCGCGGGGTTCGCCGCGCTCGGGGTGCTCACGTCGGTGAGCGGGCTGTTCCTCGGCATGGTCCTGCACGAGACCTCGCACACCCTGGCCGCGCTTGTGGTCTTCGTGGCGTTCGCCGGTGCCGCGTTCGGGCAGTTGCTGACCCGCGTCCTGTCGCAGCGCGCCGCGCTGGCCAGCGCCTGCGTCGGTCTGATCGTGGGGGCGGGCCTGCTCGCGTTCAGCATGTGGATGGCGTTGCTGGGGACGCTGGTGATCAGCGCGACGATCATCGGGGTGGCGTCCGGGGTGGCGGTCGGCGACGGCATCGCGACGATCACGATGAAGACCGAACCGCGGCATCGGGCCGAGGCGGTGTCGACCTTCTTCGCCATCCTGTTCGCCATGCTCGGCGTGCCCGCCGTCGGGGTGGGCCTGCTGATCCAGGGCACCGGTCTGCGTCTCGCCGGCGAGGTCTTCAGCGCGGTGGTGGCGGTGCTCGCCCTGGTCGTCCTGCTCAGTCTCGTCCGCGGCGGCCGACCCCGGCCCGCGCACTGAGCACCGGCCCGGCCGCTGTGCGGGCTTACCCGGAGGTCTTGCGTTCGCACCGCGGATCCGAGTGAGGTGTGGTCATGACCTTCACCACCCGGCCCACGCTTCACGGCACCTTCGGCATGGTCTCCTCGACGCACTGGCTCGCCAGCCAGTCGGCGATGGGCATCCTGGAACGCGGCGGCAACGCCTTCGACGCGGCGGTCGCCGCCGGGTTCGTCCTGCACGTTGTCGAACCGCACCTCAACGGGCCGGGCGGCGAGGTGCCGGCCATCGTGGCCACCGCGAAGGACCCGAGGCCGAAGGTGCTGTGCGGGCAGGGTCCCGCGCCGGCCGGTGCCACCATCGCGCACTTCCGGTCCCTCGGGATGGACCTCGTCCCGGGCGCCGGACCGCTCGCGGCGGCCGTACCCGGCGCCGTCGACGCCTGGCTCCTGCTGCTGCGCGACCACGGCACGCGCACCCTCGCCGAGGTGCTGGAGCCGGCCATCGGCTACGCCGGCGCCGGACACCCGCTGGTGGGCCGGGTCGGTGCCACAGTGGCGGCCGTCCGGTCGCTGTTCGAGGACCACTGGCCCACCTCCGCCGCGCTCTGGCTGCGGGGCGGCCGGCCACCGGCGGCGGGGGAGTTGGTCGCCAACCCGGCGTACGCGGGCACCCTGCGCCGGCTGGTCGAGGCGGGAGAGGCGGCCGGCGCGGACCGGGAGGCGCAGATCGAGGCCGCGCGCCGGGCCTGGAGCACGGGTTTCGTCGCCGAGGCGATCGAGACGTTCAGCCGGCAGCCGTTCCAGGACTCCAGTGGACGGCCGCACGCCGGGCTGGTCACCGGCGACGACCTGGCCGCGTACTCGGCGACCTGGGAGGCGCCCGTCACCCTCGACTGGCACGGCTACTCGGTGGCGAAGACCGGTTTCTGGGGCCAGGGTCCGGTGTTGCTGGAGACGCTTGCCACCCTGGACGCGCTCGACGATCCCGGGGCGTACGACCCGGCGACCGCGGCGGGTGTGCACGCCCAGGTCGAGGCGCTCAAGCTCGCCTTCGCCGACCGCGAGGCCTGGTACGGCGACGGCGTCGACGTGCCCGGCACGGCGCTGCTCTCCCGGGAGTACGCGCGCGAGCGGGCGGCCCTGATCGGTGATCGCGCGTCGGCGGAGTTGCGGCCGGGGCGTCCCGACGGGGCGCGGCCACGCCTGCCGGCCCACGTCCGACCCGATGCCGCGCGGCGGGCACCCGCGACGGATCCCACGACGGGGGAGCCGACGGTGCGGGCCGACGGGGTGACCCGTGGCGACACCTGCCACGTGGACGTGGCCGACCGTTGGGGCAACATGATCTCCGCGACCCCCAGTGGTGGCTGGTTGCAGAGTTCGCCGACCATTCCGGAACTCGGCTTCCCGCTGGGCAGCCGGTTGCAGATGTGCTGGCTGGAGGAGGGGCTCGCCTCCTCGTTGGCGCCGGGCCGTCGACCGCGTACGACGTTGAGTCCGACGATGGTGCACCGCGACGGCGAGCCGGTGCTGGCCTGCGGCACCCCCGGCGGCGACCAGCAGGACCAGTGGCAGTTGCCGTTCCTGCTGCGGCATCTCGTCGCTGGTCAGCCGCTCCAGGAGGCGATCGACGCGCCGGCGTGGCACACGCTCAGCCTGCCGGGGTCGTTCTATCCACGCGACATGGAGCCCGGCGTCCTGGTGGTGGAGGACCGGCTCGACGCGGGCGTGCAGTCGGCCCTGCGGGCGTACGGGCACGAGGTGCGGGTCACCGACGGGTGGAGCCTGGGTCGGCTCTGCGCGGTGACCCGTGATCCGGCGACCGGCGTGCTGTCCGCCGGTGCGAATCCCCGGGGGATGCAGGGCTACGCGTGCGGCCGTTAGGCCGGGCCGTCAGACGCCGCGGGCGAACAGGGCGAGACGGACCCGGTTGGGGCTGCTGGTCTTGGTCATCAGGCTGGTGATGTGGGTCTTGACCGTGGTGACACCGACGTGCAGCCGGTCGGCGATCTCGGTGTTGGACAGGCCGTCGGCGACCAGGTCCAGCACGTCGCGTTCGCGGGCGGTCAGACCCTGCACCAGCCGTGGTGTCTCGGGTCGGGCGTGCACCGCGCGCTTGACGAGACGCCGCAGCACCTCCGGGCTGAACGGGCTGTCACCGACGGCGGCCCGCCGGATGCCGTCGAGCAACTCGGTCGGGGGCGCGTCCTTGAGCAGGAACCCGCAGGCTCCGGCGGTCAGGGCGGGGTAGAGGTGGTCGTCGTCGCCGAACGTGGTCAGCACCAGGATGCGGGTGCTGGGGCGTTCGGCGAGGATCCGGCTGGTCGCGGTGATCCCGTCGACACCGGGCATCCGCAGGTCCATGACGACGACGTCGGGCCGGAGCCGCCCGGCCAGCGGGATCGCCTCACGGCCGTTGTCGGCCTCACCGACGACCTCGATGTCGGGTTGGGCGTCGCAGAGCATGCGCAGCCCGGCGCGGATCAGGTGCTGGTCGTCGACAAGCAGCACCCGGATCACGCCGGCTCCGGCGCGGGTGACCCGGCGGGGGCCGTGCGGTCCCGGGGCGCCGGGGGGCCGGACGGCTCGGCGGCGGGGGCCGGGAGCACGGTACGCACCCGCCACCCCGTCGGGGTCGGGCCGGCCTCCAGCCGACCGCCGAGGACCTCGACGCGTTCGCGCATTCCGGTGATGCCGTGCCCGCCACCGGTCGGCACTTCCGCCGGCACCCCGCCGTGTCCGTTGTCGGCGACCTCCCAGTGCACGGATCCGTCGCGGACGGCGACCGCGAGGTGCGCGAGCGCGGAGGTCCCCGCGTGTTTGGCCACGTTGGTCAGCGCCTCCTGGGTCAGTCGCAGCACCGCCATGCCGCGTACCGCGTCGAGCGAACCGATCGCCGGATCGAGGTCGGCCTCCACAGTGACACCGGCCTGGCGGGCCCGGTCGATGGACGCGCCGATCGCCGCCGGCAGCGCGGCGGGTTCGATCGCGGTCAGCGCCGCGTCACCGCGTACCCCGTCGGGGTTGCGCAGCACCGCGACCAGCCCGCGCAGCTCCGCCAGGGCGGCGGTGCCGGTGCCGTGCACGTCGTCGAACACCTCGCCGACCCGGGGGTCCAGGTCGGTGAGCACGTGCCGGGCCACGCCGACCCGCAGCACCATCGACGCCACGTGGTGCGCGACGACGTCGTGCAACTCGCGGGCGATGGCGCTGCGTTCGTCGGCGCGGGCCGCGCGGCTCTCCGACGCGTGCTGACGTTGCTCGGCCACGGCCCGCTCGACGGCCTGCCGGCTCAGCTCCCGGTTGGTGCGGATGACGAGGCCGAGCAGCACCGGCACGCCAACCTCCAGGGCCAGGCCGACCACACCGGAGGCGACCTGGCTGAGCGTGTCGCCGAGGGAGTCGGTCAGGTCGACCACGACCAGCAGCGCGGTGGCCAGCCAGATGACCCGGGGGCGGTGCGCCCGCATGGTGACCTCGAGCAGCGCCCAACTGGCACCAACCTGGTTGATCGTGAAATCGTCGACCAGTTCGATCGCGACCGCCAGCAGGGCGGCCTGAATCACCAGGTTGACCACCGGCCGACGGTGTGCCGCCAGCGCCACCGCGAACGCGAGCACCGCGAGGATCCACTGCGTCGCGGTGGCGGCGCGGGTGTGGGGGACGACGAGCAGGAAGCCCAGCCCACTGAGGTCGAGCAGCACCATCCGCACGAGCGTGTCCCGCAGGTCGAACAGTCGCCCCAGCCATCGCACGGTGGTCAGCCTAGGTGCTGTGCGCCGGTGGCGGCGGCCGACGGCCGCCGCCACCCGGTCCGGACCGCGAGGTACGCGGCCAGGCCGAGCGGTCCGAGCAGGATGGTCAGCAGCAGCACCGGAGCCATCACCAGCGCCGGCACCCCCCGTTCCCTGCTGTCCAACCACGCCCAGCGCCCGACGAACAGGTCGAACGCGATCATGTGCGCCCAGCCCGCCGCCGCCCCGGCGGAGGTGCCGAGCAGGTCACGTACCCCGGCCAGGGTCGGCGATGTCACGGCCGGCAGCACGTCGCCGAACGCCGGGAGCACCAGTAGCGCGTAGATCACCACGACCGGCAGCACGATCAGCGGCGAGGCGATGATCCGGGCGGTCCACGACCAACGCGGCAGCAGGATCATCAGCGCCCAGAACGGCGCGGCCACCGCGAACGTAAGGGAGAACAGCGTCGCGGTCATGCGGCCAATGCCAGTTCCGGGCGGCGTCGCCGGGCCAGCACCAGCCCGCTGGCGGTCGCCGTCGCGACCACCAGGGCCGCGACCGCGATCAGCGTGCCGGTGTCCGGGCGCAGCAGCGGCTGTCCACGCAGCGCCTGCCAGGTCAACAGCACGGTGAGTACGCCGTACGCGCCGCCGGCGACGACCAGCAGCCGGACCCGGGTGCGCTCGTCCAGCCGGGTGGCGAACCGGCTCAGCAGGATCGCCAGGATCGGCAGGGCCTGGAGGGCGTGCAGCCCCACGAAGTGTCCGATCCGCAGGTCACCACCGGTGGTGCTCCAGCCGACCACGGGCAACCCCGGCCCACCGTCGGGCACCCCGACGCTGTGCGCGCCACCGATCCCCTCGATCCCCGGGTCCTGCATCGGCAGCGTCATCGGCACCGCCGCGAGCATGCCCAGCAGGGACAGGCCGAGGCCCCAGCCGACGGCGGTCGCGGCGACCCGGTCGGGGATCCGCTGGATCAGGACCACGATCCCGATGACGAGGTGGGCGAGGAACAGCACCATGATCGACGCGCCCATCGCAGCGAACAGCGCGGTGTTCAGGGAGGTGCTGTCGTTGAAGTGGCTGGTCTGCCCGCGAAGCACCTGGGCGACGATGATCGCGTTCTCGACGACCGCCACGGCGACGATGACGATGGCCGCCCGCTCGACGGCCCGGCTGCGTCGGGGCAGCAGGGAGAGCATCCAGGCGAGGGTCGCGCCGTACAGCACGAAGGACACCCCGAACTTGAGCGGCTTGAGCCAGATCGGCGCCCCGGTGAGGACGCGTGCGTCGAGGAGGATGCCCACCGCGGCGACGACGGTGAGCACCGTCATCGCGGCTACCAGGATCGTCAGGGGGCGGTTCCAGTGTGTTGCCCGGCGCAGGAAGGTAGTCATGTCTGTAGATGCTGGTGGTCGGGGCGGTCGAGAGCGTCCGACCGGGAGCCCCGGTTGCGGCCGAGGGTCGGAGCGGCCCTCCTCCCTGGGTAGGAGACGAAAATCGGCGGCGCTCGTCGCTGCTGCTGGCACAATGGCCGACCTGCCGAGCGGACGGGGAACGATCAGTGCCGACACATGAGGGCCGGGTCCAGCCGAACGAGACGGCGGTGCCGCTGCTGCACTGCGCGGCGCCGGAGGAGACCCTGGCGTTCTGGCGGGCTCTCGGCTTCGAGGTGGCCTACGAGCAGCTCAAGCCGTACCTGTATCTGGCTTTCAGCTGGAGTGGGTTCCAGCTGCACTACGGGCCGGCGCCGAAGGATCTGGACCCGGCGAAGGAGACGTCCGGTGGCTGCCTGGTGATGGTCGACGCGGTCGCGGCGTACCACGCGGCGTTCACCGAGGCGATGCGGCGCGGCTACGGCAAGGTGCTGGTCAAGGGCCTGCCCCGGATGACCCGCTACCGCGCCGGGGCGTCCCGGTTCAGCATCGTCGACCCGTCGGGCAACACCATCATCTTCATCCAACGGGACGAGCCGAAGGATCTGGAGTACGGCGGATCGTCGGAGTTGGCGGGTCTGACGCGGGTGCTCGACAACGCGCGCATCCTGCGCGAGTTCAAGATGGACGACCGGGCGGCCTACCGGGCGCTCGACTCGGGAATGCGCCGCCGCGCCGAGGACGCTCCGGTCGTCGAGCAGGCGATGGCGTTGGCCGCCCTGATCGAGCTGTCGATCGCGCTGAACAAGACCGACCGGGTGCCCGAGTGGGGTGCCCGACTCCGGGCGCTGTCCCTGCCCCCGGAGCAGCGGACGCAGGTGGCGCAGTACGTCGCCGACCCGACCCTGCTCACGCCGTGGATGCCGCCGGAGCGTTGATCACTTGGCCGCCGAGTTTCATCCCTGTCGGGCTGGCCGTCCGCTTTGCGATATGCCATCTGGGCGCGTACGTCTGCTCATTCCATGGATCGGCACGAAATTACCGCTTTAGGGTAACAGTGCCCTTCACGACTACATCCTCCGATAGCTTTCGAAGTAGAGGAAAACTCGTATTCCTCCCTTCGTGTGCGTAAAGGAGTCAGTGATGAAGCGCAGCGTTGCGCTCGCGGCAGCCCTCCTGGCGGGTCTGGCCAGCATCGGATCGCCCCCCGGGACCGCTCTCGCCGACGGTGGCGGCCCTGGGCACCACGACGACCGCAAGGGAGGTGAATACCACAACGGCGACGAGGGCGCGCTCTTCGTCCAGACCAACAAGGCCGAGGGCAACACCATCAAGGTCTACGACCGCGACGAGGACGGCCGTCTCACCAAGGCGGGTGAGTACGAGACCGGTGGGCTGGGCGGCTTCACCATCGGCGCGCCGCTCGACGCCCTCGCCTCGCAGGGGTCCCTGATCTACCACAAGGGGTTGCTCTTCGCCGTTAACGCCGGCAGCAACACCGTGACCGTCTTCGGTGTCGAGGGCACCAAGCTGCACAAGCTTCAGGTCATCTGGTCCGGGGGCCTGCTGCCGGTCAGCATCGCGGCCCGTGGCGACCTCGTCTACGTCCTCAACGCCGGCGGTGAGGGTTCGGTGCAGGGCTTCGAGCTGCACAAGGGCCGCCTGTCGCGGATCGAGGACGCCAACCGGTCGCTCGGGCTGCACAACGGCAACCCGCCCGCGTTCGGCACCGCCCCGGCGCAGGTCAAGATCGACCCGGACAGCGAGTTCGTCCTGGTGTCGACAAAGGGCGCCAACGTGATGTTCAGCTACGAGATCGGTCGCCACGGTGAGCTGGCCTCGAACCCCGTCATCAGCGACGCGGGGAACACCCCGTTCGGCTTCACCTTCGACACCGAGGACTCGCTGCTGGTCACCGAGTCGGGTGCGAACGCGGTCAGCCGGTTCGAGTTGGAGGACGACGGCACGCTCGACCAGGTCGGGCCGTCGGTGCCCAACGGGCAGCAGGCGCCGTGCTGGATCCAGCGCGTCGGCGACTACTTCTTCGTCGCCAACGCCGGCAGCTCCACCATCAGCTCCTACCGGGTCAACGACGACGGCAAGCTCGAACTCGTCAAGGCCGTCGCCGCCGACACCGGCGGCGGGTCGATCGACATGACCACCAGCGACGGCTTCCTGTACGTACAGAACGCCACCGCCGGCAACGTGCAGGGCTACGAGGTGAACGAGGACGGCTCGCTGAAGCTCGTCACCACCGTGGAGGGCCTGCCGAAGTTCGAGAACGGCATCGGCATGGAAGGCATCGCCGCCTCCTGACCCGTGTCACCCGCTGGTCCCGGTCGCTCGCCGACCGGGGCCAGCTCCCTGTGGTGCGCGGCGCTAGGAACCGTCGGCCCGTCGGATCGCGGCAGCCATCTCCGCTGAACTGTGGTCGGCGTCGACCCCCTCGACGAGGATCACCTCGCCGGCCAGGTGCCTCGTGCGCAAGGGCTTGATCTCCTGGTACGCGCCGGAGTGGTACCAGGAGCGGGCCTTGGTCGAGTCGGGAAACCCGATGACGACCAGATCGCCCGGCCAACTGCCTTCCAGCACCTCGACGGACCCACCGTGGACGATGAACCGACCTTCGAAGGGCGCCAGGGTGGCTTCGATGCGCTCCAGATATTCGAGCACCTCGGCATGGACGGGGGCCCTGCGCAGATGAGCGAGCGCGTACGCGGTCATGATTCTCCGATCGTTGCGGACGGTTCCTTGCCGTCGAGAAGATGATCGCGAGCGCTGGCGCGCGCTGTCGATTACGTCGCAGGTAATGGGCGTACCCGGTGTGGTCACTAGGCTCGGGGGGTGACGACCAGGACCAGGCCGGGCCGACCGGTGGGGCAGCTGCTGCGCGACTGGCGTCGACGTCGCGGAGTGAGCCAGCTCGACCTGTCGATCGAGGCGGGCGTGTCGGCCCGGCATCTGAGTTTCGTGGAGACCGGGCGGTCCCGGCCGAGCCCGGACCTGATCCTGCGGCTGGCGGAGCGGCTCGACATGCCGCTGGCCGAGCGCAACACGATGTTGCTCGCCGGCGGCTACGCCCCCGCCTACCCCAGCCACGAGCTGACCGACCCGGAACTCGCCCCGTTCCGGGCCGCGGCACGGCAGATTCTCGACGGGCACAGCCCGTACCCCGCGGTGCTCGTCGACAAGCACTGGCAGCTCGTCGAGGCCAACCCCGCCGTCGCCCTGTTCACCGCCGACGCGAAGCCTCACCTGCTCGCCCCACCGGTCAACGTGCTGCGGCTCAGCCTGCACCCCGACGGCATGGCCCCGCGAATCCTCAACCTCCCCGAGTGGCGGGCCCACCTGCTCGCACGGTTGCGCCAGCAGGCCGCGACGACAAGCGACCCGATCCTGTCCGACCTGCTCGAAGAGCTTCGGGGCTATCCCAGTGGCGACGACGTCGTGGCGCCGACCAGCCACGACCTGTCGCGTGTCGTCATCCCACTGCGGTACCGCCACGGCGACCGGGAGCTGTCCTTCATCAGCACCACCACCCTCTTCGGCACCCCGCTGGACGTCACCGTCTCCGGGCTGGCCGTCGAGGCGTTCTTCCCGGCCGACCCGGTGACCACCGCCACTCTCCAGCACCCTGTGAAGTCGTGTTCAGAATGAACCGATCGGTCATGTTTTCCGTGATGACGGTCAGGGTCACCCACCAGAGTCACGGAGGCACGATGTCAACGGTTCGAACTGGTCCGCTCGTCGGACTGATCGTGCAGAGCGCCGTGCTGGCGGTGCTTGCCGGGACAGTCGGTCTCGGCGCTGCGGGGTGGGTGGCGGGGCTCGCGTACGGGATGGTCCTGTGCCTCCTGCTCGGCCGGGGGTTGTCCCGCTCGGGTGCGCGTGGCCTGGGCCCGGCCGACCAGGTCACCCTGAGCCGGGCGATCCTCGTCGGCGGCGTGACGGCCCTGGCCGCTGACGCGTTCACCCGGCCGGCGCCGATCACGTTGATGGTCGTGCTGACCGCCGTGGCGCTGGCCCTCGACGCTGTGGACGGGTACACGGCCCGACGCACCGGGACCACCAGTGAGCTGGGCGCGCGCTTCGACATGGAGATCGACTCTTTCCTGGTGCTGGTGCTCTGCCTCCACGTCGCCCCGGCGGTGGGCGGCTGGGTGCTCGCGATCGGCGCGATGCGCTACGTCTTCGTCGCCGCGAGCTGGGTGCTGGGATGGATGCGCGGGTCCCTGCCGCCGCGCTACTGGCGCAAGGTCGTCGCGGCGATCCAGGGCGTGGTGCTGATGGTGGCCATGGGAGACAGGCTGCCCGGACCGCTGACGACCGTCGTGCTGATGGCGGCACTGGCGCTGTTGATCGAGTCGTTCGGCCGCGACGTCACGTGGCTGTGGGCGACCCGGCACCGTCGCCGTACCCCGCTCCACGGCACCCCGGGCGTACCGGCCACGATGGTCCACGTGAGCAGCCACCGCCCGACGGTCGCCGCGGCCCGCGGCGGCATCGCCCGCGTCTGAGCCGCCCGTACGCCGCACTCCGTAGTGACCATGGAAGGGATGCCCGGGTTGTCGCTCTTGACGCGAGTACGTGAGCTGCCGAGCCAGAGACGAAAGGCGGTGAGGGACGGACTCCCGGGTGGTACCGCCGACGACGGCACCGCGGGCGCGGGTCGGGCGAGGCACTCCATCGCCGCCCGGCTGACGACCGTCCTGGCCGCGCTGCTCGTGCTGTTCGTCCTCACCGTGCCGTACGACTTCGGCCGCCTCACCCCGGCGGCGTTCGCGCGGATCCCCCTGGAGGCGCTGCTGGTCGTTGCCCTCCTGCTCGCCCTGCCGCCGCGTGGCAGCCGGCTGGTCGCCACCCTCGCCGGCGTGGCCCTCGGCCTGCTCGGCCTGCTGAAGCTGCTCGACCTGGGGTTCTCCGCCGCGCTCAGCCGGGCGTTCGACCCGGTGCTCGACTGGGCGTTGCTCGACGAGGGGTTCGCCTTCCTCAGCGAGTCGTACGGCCGGCCCGCCGCCATCGGCGTCGCGACAGTCCTGGCGGTGGTGCTCGTGGGACTGCCCGTCCTGGTGACGCTGTCGGTGCGGCGACTGCGGCGGCTGGCGGTCCGGCACCACACCGGGACCACCCGGATGGTGGCCGCGCTGGTGGTCGTCTGGGTGGCCTGCGCCGCGTTCGATGTGCGGGTGACGCCGGGCGTACCGGTCGCCGACACGTCCGCGACGACCCTGGCCAACGGCCACGGCTTCCAGGTACGCGTACGTCTCGACGACCGGAAGACGTTCTCCACCCTGATCGAGGCCGACCCGTTCCGCGACACCCCGGGCGACCAGCTGCTGACCGCGCTGCGGGGCAAGAACGTGGTCGTCGCCTTCGTGGAGAGCTACGGCCGGGACGCCGTCGAGGACCCGGAGTTCGCGCCGCAGGTCGGTGCCGTCCTCGACAGCGGCACCAGCCGGCTGGGCGCGGCGGGTTTCGCCGCGCAGAGCGGCTTCCTCACCTCACCGACGTTCGGTGGTGGCAGTTGGCTCGCGCACGACACGCTGCTCTCCGGTCTCTGGATCGACAACGACCAGCGTCACCGCACGCTGCTGGCGAGTGACCGGATGACCCTCAACGGCGCCTTCCGGCGGGCGAACTGGCAGACCGTGGGAGTGATGCCCGCCGTCAGCAGGGCGTGGCCGGAGGGGTCCTTCTTCGGCTACGAGCGGTTCTACAACGCCAAGGCGCTCGCGTACCGTGGCCCGAAGTTCAGCTTCGGCACGATGCCGGACCAGTACACCCTGGCCAGCTGGCAGCGCCTGGAGCAGGCGAAGCCTGCCGGCAACGTGATGACGGAGCTGGCGCTGGTGTCGAGCCACGCGCCCTGGACGCCCGTCCCGCCGTTGCTCGACTGGGCGACCGTCGGTGACGGGGCGGTCTTCCGCGCCGCCGGCGCCGGCGACGACGACCGGCGCCGGAGCACCACCCAGATCCGAGCCGACTACCGCACGTCCATCGAGTACACGCTGAGCACGCTCATCTCCTACGTGCAGACCTACGGAGACGACGATCTCGTGTTCGTCTTCCTCGGCGACCACCAGCCCGCCGCGGTCGTCACCGGCGAGAACGCCAGCCACGACGTCCCGATCACGATCATCACGAAGGACCGGGCCGTCCTGGACCGGATCTCCGGGTGGGGCTGGCAGGACGGGCTCAAGCCGGGACCGCAGGCGCCGGTCTGGCGGATGGACACCTTCCGGGACCGGTTCCTGACCGCCTTCGGACCGTAACCCCGGCCACCTCTCACGGACTGGACCCAGACAGATGACGGCTGCCACCGACACCAGGATCGCCGCGCTCCGCAGCGATCCGGAAATGTCCCTGCTGCACCGGTCGCTGGACGTCTACTACGGCGATCCCGAACGGGACGCGCGGATGGACGCCTTCTACTCCCGGTTCGTCAGCAGTGGGGATCTCGTCTTCGACATCGGCTCCCACGTGGGCGACCACATCGGCAGCTTCCGTCGCCTCGGAGCCCGGGTCGTCGCCGTGGAGCCGCAGCCGCTGTGCCTGCGCGCCCTGCGTGCGATCTACGCCGACGACGATCAGGTGACGCTTGTCGAAGCCGCGTGTGGCGCGCTCCCCGGCAGCACCCGGTTGCACGTGAACTCCGCCAACCCCACCGTGTCGACCGCCTCGCCCGACTTCGTGCGGGCGGCCCGGGGCGCGGGCGGGTGGGAGGGCGAGGTGTGGGACTCGGTCATCGAGGTCCCGGTGGTCACCGTCGACGCGCTTATCGACGAGTACGGCACGCCACGCTTCACCAAGATCGACGTGGAGGGGTTCGAGGACGAGGTGCTGGCCGGCCTGAGCCGGCCGCTGCCGGCGCTCTCGTTCGAATTCACCACGATCGCGCGTGCGGTTGCCGGTCGGTGCCTCGACCGCCTGACCGTTCTCGGTTTCGACGGCTTCGACGTCGCGCTCGGCGACAACAAGTCGATGACCTTCGAGCGGTGGCTGCCCGCGAGCGACATGGCGGCACACCTGCGCGACCTGCCACACCGGACGAATTCCGGCGACGTGTACTGCGTGACCGGTCGGCGCCAGACGGGAGCCTGACTGACGATACGCGACAGCCTCATCGGCGCGGTCCTCCCGGTGCGAAGGCGTCGATGACCGGCCCGCTGGTCGCATTGCCGGGGGTCCACCGTGGACCGGAGGGGTCCCCTATGCTCGGCGCGTGATCACCCCAGCACTGGAGATTCGCGGCCTGGTGAAGACCTTCGGGACGCATCGCGCGGTGAACGACATCGACCTGACGGTCCGCTGCGGCACGTTCCACGGCATCGTCGGTCCCAACGGTGCGGGCAAGTCCACCACCATCGGGATGGCCGTCGGACTTGTCACTCCGGACGCCGGTGAGATCCGGATCCTCGGGCACGACGCGCTGCGCGACCGCGGCCTGACCCGCGCACTGACCGGGGTGTTGCCCGACGGCCTCGACTTCCCGGAGCGCCTCACCGGCGCCGAACTGCTGCGCTACAGCGCCGGCCTGCGCGGGCTGCACCGGGCCGCGGCCACCGAACGCGCCGCCGAACTGATCGAGGTGCTCGGCCTGGCCAAGGGCGCCGGCACACCACTCGCCGACTGCTCGACCGGCACCCGCAAGAAGCTCGGCCTCGCCCAGGCGCTGCTGCACGCGCCCCGGCTGCTCGTGCTCGACGAACCGTTCGAGGCGGTCGACCCGGTCTCCGCGGCCACCATCCGCCGGGTGCTGCGCCGGTTCGTGGCCGGCGGCGGCACCTGCGTGCTGTCCACCCACTCGATGCTGCTGGTCGAGCAGATGTGCGACGAGGTCACCGTCATCCATCAGGGCCGGGTCGCCGCCGCCGGGCCGGTCGCCGAGGTCGCCGCCGGCACCAGCCTGGAGGAACGGTTCGTCGAGTTGGTCGGCGCCGACGCCTCCGGCAGCGCCGGCCTGGACTGGCTGACCGAGGCACGATGAGCGCGCAACCTGACGCCGCACTGGCCGGAACGCTGCACACGATCGCGGTACCGGCCCGGATGCGCGCGGCAATGCTGCGTCGCTCGCTGCGCGAGCATCCGGGACCCACGGTGGCCGGCCTGGCCGGTCTGCTCGCCGCCGGCTGGCTGATCCGGTACGCGCTCCGCGGTGACCAGCACACCCTCGCCCTGCTCGTCGGGGCGTGGGTGCTCGGCTGGATCGTGTTGCCGCTGCTGCTCGGCGGCGGGCGCGGCCGGGTCCGCCCAGCTCACCTACGGTTGGAGCCGATCGGCGGCGTGCCGGCCGCGACCGGTCTGCTCGCCGCGTCGGCGATCGGCATCGGCCCGGCCGTCTCGCTGGTGGCGCTCGCCGCGCTGCCGGTGCACGCCGCTCGGCACGGCTCCGTCGCGGTCCTCGTCGCCGCCGTTGGCGCGGTGCTGCTCTGGCTGCTCGGGCTGATCGGCTCGGCGATCGCACTGGAGATCGTCGGCCACGCCGGCGGTCCGGCCGGGGCGCTGCTCACCGGCGTCTTCACCGGCACGGCGATGGGTGTCGCCGGGTCACTCTGGGCGGTCTTCCCCTGGGTGTCGGTCCTGCTCGTCGGTGCACCGGACGAGGTCGTGCGGGCCATGGGGTACGTGCCGAGCGCCTGGCCGGTCTCCGCCGCCTCCGGACCAACCGGGCAAGGGGTGCGACTGATGGCGACCCTGGTGGGCATCGTGGCGCTCTGCGCCGCCGCGTACCTCATGCTGGTGCGAAGGGTGATCACCACGGGCGTGCCGTTCCGGCCGCGCGGGACCACCGCGCTCCCGCTCGTCCGGCGCGGCGGCGGCGAGCCAACCGCGCGGCGCGAAAGCACTGCGGCGTCACCGGTCGGAGACGGGCGTGCCCAGCGCGGGAGCACTGCGGCGTCGCCGGCCAAAGACGGGCGTGCGCGGCGCGGGAGCACTGCGGCGTCACCGGCCGGAGACGGGCGTGCGCGGCGCGGCTGGCGGGCGTGGGTGCCGGCCGCGACGCGGGCGGTCGCGGGCCGCGAGTTGCGGGCCTGGATGCGGCATCCGCTGCGGTTGCAGTATCTGGCGTTCGCTGTGGTGTACGGCGCGCTGCTCGCCGGGCTGCCGCTACTGTCCGACGTGGACCTGCTGCTGCCGTGGGCCGGGCCGTTCGCCGTGCTCGGCGCTGCGGCGATGTCGGCCGGGCTGGTCGGGCTGGACGGCACCGCGCTGTGGCTGCCGCTCACCACGCCGGGCGGCGAACGGGCCGAGGTCCGGGGTCGGACCCTGGCCTGGCTGGTGCTGGTCACCCCGATCGGGGTGCTGCTCGCCGTCGTTGGCGTCATCCTCGCGCCCGACGTCGACCCGCTGGCCGCGCTCTCCACCCTGCCGGCTCTGCTCGGCGCGGGCGCGTCGGTGCCGGTGTGGGTGTCGCTGCTGCGGGTGCGACCGGTAGCCGACCCACGGCACCCCACCTCGGCCGACAACCCCACCGACATTGTCAGCGTGCTGGTCGCCACCGGGTCGGGGCTGGTGGCCGCCGCGCCGGTGCTCGCGCTGGTGATCTGGGGTCCGCCGGAGGTGACGCCGCTGCTGCCACTGGTCGGGCTGCTCAGCGGCGCTGCGGCCTGGCGGGGTGGCATCTGGTTGGCCGACGAACGCCTCACCCGGCGCGGGACCGACGTGCTCGCCGCAGCCGGCCAGCGGAGCCGGCCACCGGAGACGGTGCTCCCGCTGACGTGGGACGCCGAGTGGTACCGGGAGAACAAGGCGACCGCGTGGGCACTCGGACTGCTCACGGTGGGGTGGATCCCGGTGATCCCCCAGGGGGTGATGCCGTTGGCGTTCGGGATCGACAGCGGGTGGATCGTGGCCGGTCACCTGAGCGGGAGCGCGCACACGGCGGTGGGGCTGGCCATGGTCGGGCTGGGCGTCGCGATGCTGCTCGCCGGCCTGGTGCTGTGGGACCGCCGACCACAGCCAGCCGGCCCTCCCCAACCTGCTCCTGGACAGCACACCTAGACGGTAAGTCCGCACTCGGGACGGGGCTGCGGACGCAGCTAAGGCGCTCGGCATCCGCTGTGGCTGGCCGACCATGTGATGTGCTGTTGAGCGGTATACCTCTGAGTCATAGTTATGGGTCTTGTGTTGGATGTGTGGGTCGCCGGTGATCATCTTCCGGGGAGTTGGGGTTGGTGGCCGCCGAGGTTGAGCATGGCCAGGGCGATG